>CAMNAY010000001.1 GCA_946531975.1 uncultured Ruminococcus sp.
TGATTGTCCCGTCGTTTATCGCCATGAGCCGGGAAGCCGCTGAGGAAGCCGCTGAGGAAATGGGCATCAAGATCGAGATCCGGAAAGCCGAGGGAGCGCCGGAGGATGCAAAGTGGATCACTGCGCAGAACATCGAACCCGGCTGGAAGATTACGCCCCAGACACCGGTCGTGCTCACAATCGGGAGCGATGCCGATTAACGAAAGGCGTCCGGGCAGTGTCCGGCTCCGCACCGAGGGAGAGCATTCTCTCCCAGAGCTGAATCAAGTTTATCACAAAAGTATCGCGCAAGCCTTTGAAAAGGCTTGCGCGAAACTTCACTGTATAGTTCTAAGCGGGCATTCGGTGAAGATGATACCCCTGCCGCACTCCTGCGCCGCGGGATCGGATCAGATACAGTAATCGTCACCGCCGGCTCCGGTGCGGTGGTCGAGAATATCCTGAAGCGTGATGCTGTCGAGGTATTCACTGACAACCTTTGCCAGTCCCTCCCAGATATAGAGTGTCTCGCAGAAGCCTGCGCGTTCGCAGTCATTGACCGCGTATTCCAGACAGGATACAGGTGCGAGGCTGCCTTCGGTTGCGCGGAGAATTTCACCGACGGAACAATCCTTGGGTTCCTTGGCGAGCATATATCCGCCGCGGTTGCCGCGGTTTGTGCGGAGGATTCCGCTTTTATTGAGCATCGGTACAATCTGCTCAAGATATTTTTTTGAGATGTTCTGATGCTCGGAGATTTCCTTCAGCGACACAAAGCTGTCCTCCCGTTTTTCGGCAAGCTCCAGCAGCATTCGCAGTGCATATCTGCCTTTGGTAGAGATTTTCATGTATAGGGGATCTCCTTTCTGTGTCATGGTGTATAGTATTATTATAACATAGATTCTCCGTGTTTTCTATGGGCAAACTCACGTTTTTCAGGAATGAAAACGGCGCTTGCTTCAACAAATCATACAAATTCAGTATGAAAACCGTGGTTTGAATACAAAAAAGCCGACCGGAAGGAATCCGGTCGGTTCTTTTTGCAGATTCAGAATCTTATTTGTCGGTTCTTGTGCCGGTGTAATCCTCACCGACCACGCGGTCATAGGTCAGCAGATCAAGTGTTTCATTGCGGTCATCCGGCTCACGGAAAATGGAGGTGTAAACCGGATCGGTCTCTCTCTGCTTGAGGATGGTTGCATAGAACGGATCAACCGGCAGACCGGCTGCTTCGATCATTGTCGGTGTCAGGTAGAAGGCGGAGATCGTCTCGGTCGGCAGCGCTTCCTCCTGAAGCTCGAAATTGCTCCAGATCAGAGCGGGCTGCTCATAGAGCACATCGCAGTTCTCACTGTTGATGCCTGCTGCATCATAGATATTGCCCTCTTTGCGCATGGAGGGGAAGTGGTCACCGATGAACAGCAGAATGGTCGGTTCACCGGTGGCTTCCAGCTCATTGATGAGGCGGTCGAGTGCGATGCTGCTTGCGCGGACGCCTTCGAGATAGACCTCAAGCTCGGTCTTTTCCGGAATCCAGTCATAGGGCTGGTGGTTCTGCATGGTTGTTGCGTGGGCATAGACCGGCGCGTCGCTCTCTCTGACGAGTGCGAGAAGCTGGTCTGTAACGGTCTCATCGGAGACATAGCCGTTGCCGTACTCCTGCACAGGAACGGTGAACTGGTCGCGGAAAATCATCTGATCCCAGCCGTAGGTGGAATAGATCGTGTCTCTGCCGTAGAAGGTCTCGACGAAGGGATGCACATAGGCGGTCTCATAGCCAAGGCTGTTGTAGTAAGAAACCATGTTAGACGGCTTCTCGACGTTGATCTCGCGCTGCGGGGTAATGGTATCCAGAAGTGACCGCACTGGCAGACCGAACATCAGCTCAAACTCGGTACGAACCGTATAGGAAGCGAAGGTCGGCACGGCGACATTCAGCTTATGGCTCTTTGCCATGACCTGATCGAAGACATCGTAGGCGTCAGTATCCAGATGCAGCGACTCGACTCTGCGGAAATCCGCGAACGATTCGGACATGACCACGATGACATTGGGCTTGACATCGCCCGCTGCTGCCTTTTCACCCTCAGTAACAGCTTCGAGCGCATGCTCTTTCGTGTAGTTTTCCGGCTCCTCAAGCAGATTGCCGAGACGCTCGGAGGTGGTTTCGACGAGGAAGCCGAGCATACCGTTCTTCTCGAACTTCTCGTTGGTAGAGAATGCATTAGCGGAAGCGCTGGTATCGACATCAAACATGCCGTAGACGGTGTGCGAGACACCCGGCACGCAGATGATCATGAAGCCTGCGGTCAGGCATCCGATCGCGGGCAGAACGCGTCTGCGGAGCGGCTGTGTGAATGCCGGATTGCGCAGGAAGATCAGAACCAGCACGGCGATCGCGGTCAGCACATAGAGCACGAGCGGCAGCGTGATTTTGATGTAGGCAAAGCTGGATAGATTCTTGATGCTTTTGAAGCCGGTGCCGACCGTCAGGTCAACGAGCTTGAAGTGATTGCCGTTCGTGCTGTACTTGAACAGTTCGACGACACTGAGCGTCATATAAGATATACCCTGAACCGCTGCGGCAGCCCAGATGCGGTTTGTCAGGCAGACGAGCAGTCCGTAGATCAGGTATGCAAACAGAAAGTCGAACAGCATCACCGTCGGTCTGTGAGCGCAGAACTGCAAAAAGTTCGTGATATGAACGCACTGGTTCAGCTCTGCCATACAGACGATAAACACAGGGAACAGCCAGCCGAGCAGCGCATTGAACACGCGGTGGCTCTGCTGATTCCGCATCCGGAAGTCCTGCATACGGCGGTAGCCGCGCTTGATCCTGCCGGGCTGTTTCGGAGCCTTATCCTTTCGGAGTTTCAGAATATTTGTCATTTTCCCGTCCTCACTTTTCCTGATTTTCTATCTGGCGGATGAGCGAATGGACTCTGAGACGGAACACCCGATTCCCCCGCGGATGACCAATTCTTTGAGTCAGATTTAGTTTATCATGTTTTTGCGCGATTGTAAAGAGTTTTTCTTGCACTTTCATAAACTATTCACAATCTTGTAATCCATCGTAAAATTTTTGTTGCTTTTCCATGCGAATTTGTGCTTCAGGCCGAAAAAGCACCCGGTTTCCGGCGGGCTTTCGCATACCGGAAATCGGGTGCTTTGCAGTTCGGATCAGAGCAGATGTCTGCCCCAGCGCAGCCAGAACCGCCTGAACGGATTGGACTGCTGATAAATCGCTTTTGCGAGCTGTACTGCGGTTTTCCGCAGGGCGGCTGCCTGCTCGCCGGAGATTCCGCTGCGGCTGAAGACAACCCGCTGCTGGAGATTGACCGCGGCGGTGAGTCTGCCTTCCGGAAGCAGCTTGCACTGTTCCTCTGCCTTCTTTGCGAAGTCTTCATGTGTCAGGCGCTGCTGCTCAATGCCAAGGAGACGCAGCAGGCGGATCAGGTATGCAAACGAGGCGTCCGCTGCCTGATTGGGGTCTTTGCCGTGCATTGCCCGCTGCCGCTTTTGCAGGACATACCGGTGATACCGGATATAGAGCCAGACAACGGCTGCAAGTGCCGCGAGAATCAGCACATACCGGAGAATGACGCGGAGCGTTCCGCTGCCGGAGCCGGACTGTGCGGCGGTTTTGTCGGTGGTACCGGACTGCGGTACCTTGGAGGTTTCGTGTTTTTTGGTTGTTGTGGTATGCGCGGAAGCGGTGGTGGTTGTGGTCGTGCTTGCGGAGATACCGGAATTCGTGGTTGTGGTCGCAGGAACGGTATCGGTGGCAGGCGGCGGTGTATGCCATTGATCCGTGACCGATTCGGTGAATTCGTAGGGAATCCATCCGAAGCCCTTGACGTAGATCTCTGCCCATGCATGCGCCTGATTGTCGGGAATGCTGATTTTGTAGTCGCCTTCGGTTTTGCCCGCGGCGAAATTCGATGTCGTCATGACATAGCCCTGCGCATAGCGTGCGGGGATGCCGCACATGCGGCAGAGCAGGACAGCGGCAGAGGCATAGTGTGCGCAGTATCCCTCATGACCTTCTGTGATGAAATATTCAACGAAGTCGCGGTCCTGCGGGATCGGAGCCGGAGAAATCGTGTAATCCGAGCGCGCCCAGATAAAAGCACGGATCATGTCGAGCTTTTCTTCGAGCGGCAGGGTGTCCCGCGGCATTTCCGGTTCAAATTCCTCATAAACCCGACGCATGGCGTCCGTATCGGGCACGTTCAGATAGGTCTTGTCCACAAACGCCTCATACTCGGAGACGGTTTTGTGCTCGGACGGGCTTGTGCGCAGCGAGAACATATCCCAGTCCGGATGTGCATTGTTCATCAGCCAGAGGCTGTAACTCTGCTTGTCCTCCAGTTCAATCTCGGTGTCATAGCGGTACATGGTGCCGGCTTCAAAGACGCTCTGGTAAGGGAGGTAGTTGATCTGTTCGGGCTTGACCGCATTGATATTGCAGTGAACGACGGGGTACTTGCCGTTTTCCGTGCGCAGTTCATTGACATGATCGGAGTGGAAAATGGTCTGCGGCATCCGGTTTTCTTCGGTGAGGCGGCGCAGGAGCTTCTGCTGCTTCCGGTAGGTATCGGAGGAAACGCCCCATCCCCTGCCGGTGTAGCTGGTGCGGACGATGCCGCGCATATAGTAGTCGTCGGGTGTTGCGGCACTGCCGAGAGAGATATTCAGGACGGTGCTGCCGTCGAAGTGCGGATTGTCGCTGTTCATGAGATCGACTTCCTCGGAGATCGTATCCGATCTGCCCGCGCCGGGGAATCTGCTGAAAAATTCGGCAAGATCCTCAAGCGAGAAGTCTTTGTAAGCCTGCATGATCGTATGCCGCTTCTGATTGAGCGCTTCGCTGCGGATGAAATGTCTGGTTGAGATGAGGGCAGCGGAACTGAGCAGGGCTGCTGCCAGCACGAGCATCAGTGCGGCGGGTTCATGCGTGGAATACTTGTTTTCGGTCTCCTGCGTAAAGGCATTCTGGATCTGTGTTGCCTTGGGATTGAGCTGAACCTCAACGGTCTGGCGTGCGGGGCGCTTTCTGGCAATGGCAAGCGTGCCGATCCAGAAGCAGACAAGCATAAAGACCGCAGTGCTGCTGGTTTGCAGCCCGAAGTAGAGACCGCATTCCAGAAACGGAAATGTGACAAGGAAGCGGATCCAGAAGCCGCTCCTGCTGGACTGTGAATGCGAAAGCAGCACATCGGAATATTCCAGCAGTGCGACCATCGCAATGATGAGCAGGTCGAAGATGAACCGCATACAGTCGTTCTCGTCCCATTTTCCGGCGGATGCGGCTTCAGCCTCCGCGATCTTCTGCGTGAGAATCTTCTCCCGCATGATGCGGTAAATGCCGCCGGCACCGACAATGGCGGCGTCGCGGAATTTGATCAATGCGGCAGGGATGAATGCAAAGGAGCCGAGGATCATTCCGAAGCCGATCTTCGGGCTGAACCTGCGGAGCAGGCGCAGCGCGAACATCATGCCGACGGCAAAGACCGTCAGCGGCACCGGATCCGTCGGGAACCGGAAAAAGCCCTGAATGCTCCAGATCGTGCCGCAGATGCCGAGCAGTGTAATGAGAATGCGGACGAGCTGTTCGGGGAAGGTGCGCTTGTCCTTGACGGACATGGAAATGCTGTCATGAACGATCAGCGGAATGCGTCTGCCTGCGGATGCGGCAGCGCGGTCGGGCTGTCTGCGCGGTTCATGCATCGTCATCGCCTCCCTCCGCCGTGAGATCGGCTGTCAGCTCTGTAATGTCGTCATCCGGAAACAGCTCCGCATCATCCTCATCTCTGTCGTCATCGGACAGCTGCGGATCATTGAGCAAAACCGGAATGATGCTGAACGAATCCTCCTCATTTTCCGGAAGATCCTTCGCCTCAGCGGGCGTACAGACGGCGAACACGGTAATGCGTTCGGGATTGGGCAGGGAAAGCAGCAGCTCTGTCACCTGCGGGTCTGCTTTCGGCAAAAAGAGCAGCACACGGTCATGCTGACCGGTTCCGCCGAGCAGCTCTGCAAGTGCAGTCAGGAAGGCATCCTGTTCTTCAGCCGGCAGCGGTTCATTCTGCACGAGCGCATGCATCCAGCTCACGGCTTCCTCCTGTGTTTTGAGCGGGTCACTGATGCCGATGCTGTATCCGGGGCGGAACATCGCCGTCCGGAAGGAGACCTCGCGCTGTGCAAGCATACTGGACGCCGTCGTCATGCAGGAGAGCATCCTGTCGATGCGCAGCGCCGATTCCGGCTGCCCGCCGGTCTGCCGGAAGTCCGGCAGCAGGACGCACTCCGCCGAGAGCGGCAGACTGTATTCCTTGACCATGAGGGTATCCAGCTTGGAGCTGAGCTTCCAGTGAATGCGGGAAATGGGGTCGCCCTCGCGGTAGAGATGCAGGTCGAAGATCTCCGAGGGATCGTCACCGGCGCGAACCTTTGAAAACTCCGAGGAGTCGGCATCCGGACGCGGCTGCGGTTCCCAGCAGACCGGCGGCATCTCAATCGGACACGGCAGAATGACGACCGCGTCGGAAGCGTTCATGCGGATCTTCCGGTGAAAGAGCCGAAGCGGGTCATAGAAATCCACTCTTGTAATGCGCAGCCGCATGACGCCGCAGGTCGCGGAATGAAAGTTCAGGCGGATGCGCTGTGTGTTGCGCGGCATGATGGGCAGAGAGACCCGCAGTTTCCGCACGGCGCCGTCGAGGGAATTGCTGAATTCGAGGTCAGCGGTCGCATTGGCGGAAGAAAAGATGCTGCGGTTTGTGAGCTGGAGAATCCACTGGTAGGTCTCCCCTTTCCGCGCCTGCTTATTGCCGTGTGTAATTGCGGCGCTCAGCGCGTGCCGGATCCGCACGACCGAAATCAGCAGGAACAGCGGGAAAATCAGCACAAAGATCAGCAGTTCCTGTGAAAGCTTTCCGCGGTACAGCACCCAGAACAGCAGCATCGCAGCGATCAGTGCCGCATACAGCAGCTTGTTCCGGATCATTCCTGATACCTTTTGAGCTGCGGCACCGGAACCGTTCCGAGGATCTCCTCAAGAATCTGCTCGGCGCGGATATTTTCGGTTTTTGCGCGCGGGCTGAGCAGAACTCTGTGCCCGAAGGTTTCCAGCGCGATGACACGGATGTCATCGGGAATCACATAGTCTCTGCCGCGCACCAGAGCGGTTGCCTTTGCAGCGGCGCAGAGTGCGAGCGAGCCGCGGGGACTGACGCCGAGCCGGAACAGCGGATGCCGTCTGGTCGCAGCGGAAAGCTCCGCGATATAGCGCAGAATCGCCTGATCGGTATAGACCTGTGCGGCGGTTTCCTGAAGCATCAGCAGTTCCTGTCTGGTGATGACCGGTTCGAGCTTGTCGATCGGGTTGCCGTCGGTGCGTGCGAGGAGGATCTGCACCTCGCTTTCGAGATCCGGGTAGCCCATATGCAGTCTCAGCATGAAGCGGTCGAGCTGCGATTCCGGCAGCATTTGCGTACCGACAGAACCGGCGGGGTTCTCAGTCGCAAGCACGCAGTAGGGCTGCGGAAGCTGATAGGTCACGCCGTCCACGGTGACCGAGCCCTCCTCCATCAGCTCCAGCAGTGCAGACTGCGACTTCGGAGAGGTACGGTTGATTTCATCTGCGAGCAGCAGATTACAGAAGGCAGCGCCCTCCTTGAACTGCATCGTGCAGGTCTCCTTCTGATAAACGGAAAAACCGGTGACATCGCTGGGCAGAACGTCCGGCGTAAACTGGATTCTGCGGTAGTCGAGTCCGAGGGTCTTGGCGAAGGCGAGTGCAAGGGTCGTTTTGCCGACACCGGGCATATCCTCCAGCAGGACATGTCCCTTCGCGAGCATCGCCAGCAGCACCTTCAGGATGATCATATCCTTGCCGACAACAACGCTCTGCACTGCGTGAAGAATATCCTGTGAATAGGCAGCGGCATCGCGTGCAGTCATGACTTTTTGCTGATTCATGTTTATACTCCTGTTTTATGATTTTTGTGGTTCCATGATGCGCATCCGCACCGGATGAAACCGATGTACAGTGCGCATGTTTGCCCAATTTGGCATTCTCCGGCATTATACTTTATATACAATCCATATTATAACATATTTCCTTTGGATTTGCAACCGGATTTCCGCAGATTTCATGATAGCTTCATAACTTGGCATGCCGGGTTCCGGCAGAAACGGTCAGAACGCAGAACATTCCCCAGAGCGGAAGACTGCGGCAGTGTGCAGCGAGCAGCACCGCGCCGAATGCAGCAGCGGTCAGCAGCGAGAGTGCGGTCAGGAGCGGCTGGATCAGTGCAGCATTCCGGGTCAGAAGGATTTGCCGGAGGACGGCTTCGGCAAGCGTCCCGCCGTCCGTGCAGCGGCAGGGAAGCAGATTGAACAGACCGAGCGCAAGCTGGACGCGTGCAGCTGCTCCGGCACCGGCAGTGCGGAGCAGGCATGCCGCGGAGAGATTGGCAGCAGCGCCCGCGAGCAGAATGCAGGCGAATGCGGGCAGCGGACAGAGCGCGGACTGCCGGAGCGTCAGGCGCAGTCCGGCGGCGGAGATGCGGAGCGATTCGGGCTTTTGTCCGGTCAGCGCAATCGCGAAAAAGTGCGCAGATTCATGCAGAATGCAGGCGGCGAGCATCCGGAGCAGCGCAGTCTGCGGCTGCGTGAGCAGCAGAAAAGCGAGCAGTGCGGGCGCAGTGAAATCAAGTGCGGCGGTCATGCCGGCGATCTGAAAGATCACCATGTACAGTGCCGCCTTCTCGAACAGAGCTGTGACATGAAAAATCCCCCCTCTCTGCATGATATGCGCAGAGAGAGGGGAAAAGACCTTTGCATGAAGGCGCTCACCGTGCGGTGTCTTTGATCTCACCGCCGCCGAGGACGGTCTCTCCGTCATAGAAGACCGCCGCCTGTCCCGCAGTGATTGCACGCTGCGGCGCATCGAAGGTCAGCAGCGCAGTATGCGCATCGGTGAACTGCACGACGGCAGGCTGTGCGGGGTGCCGGTAGCGGATTTTCGCCTGACAGCGCACCGGTTCCTGCGGCGGTTCGCCGGAAATCCAGTTGACGTCGGTGACAGTGCAGCTCCGGTGAAAGAGGTCGTCATTCGTGCCGATGATGACGCGGTTCTGCGGCACATCCAGCCCGACAACATATGCGGGCTTGCCGATCGCGATGCCCAGTCCGCGCCGCTGCCCGACAGTATAGTGAATCAGACCGGCGTGACGCCCCAGCACATTGCCCTGCAAATCGACAAAATCGCCCTCCTTCGGGGTAATGCCGGTCTGCGCGCAGATCACGCGTGCATAATCGCCGTCCGGCACGAAGCAGATGTCCTGCGAATCGGATTTATGTGCATTGACAAAGCCCTGCTGCTCTGCGATCTCGCGGACCTGCGGCTTGCTCAGCCCGCCCAGCGGCAGCAGAACGCGTCCAAGCTGCGCCTGTGTCAGCATATACAGCACATAGCTCTGATCCTTGGCAGGATCCGCGGCTCGCTTGAGGACATAGCCCTGTCCGGTCTCCTCAATGCGGGCATAATGCCCCGTCACGATCTTGTCGCAGCCCAGTGCATCGGCGCGCTCGAACAGTGCCTCGAATTTGAGCTTGCGGTTGCAGTCGATGCAGGGATTGGGCGTCCTGCCTTCCAGGTAGCAGCGGCAGAATTTCCCGATGACCTGTTCGCGGAAGCGCTCTTTGAAGTTAAAGACATAGTAGGGCATATTGAGCCGGTTTGCGATTGCTCTTGCATCCTCGATATCGTCGAGGGAGCAGCATGTGCCCTCTGCGGGCAGACCGGCATCCTCATTTTCGTAGAGCTGCATGGTGCAGCCGATGCAGGCATAGCCCGCCTGCCGGGTAAGAAATGCGGCAGTGCTGGAATCAACGCCGCCGCTCATTGCAATCAAAGCTGTTTTCATGATGTTGATACTCCGCATAAATGGCCGGCAAACGCCGGATCCTGTGTTTATGATACTGACGCGGCCATTCCCCGCAGAAAGGCGACGCTCTCCGTGACGGCGGCGATAATCTCTCCGATCTCGGCATCGGTCGTATCGGCGCTGATGCTGAGGCGCAGGGAGCCGCGTGCGAGTTCGTTCGGTCTGCCGATCGCCCGCAGGACATGACTCGGCTCTGCGGCACCGGATGCGCACGCGCTTCCGGATGATGCACAGATGCCTCTGCGGTCAAGCATCAGGAGCAGGGACTCGCCCTCAATTCCGGCGAAGCAGAAGCTGACGTTGGTCGGCAGGCGGTCAGAAAGGCTGCCGTTGAGGAAGCTCTGCGGGATGCGGGACAGTCCTTCGATGAGCCGGTTTCTGCGCTGCAAAAGCAATCCGGTCTGCTGCGGAATGCGGCTGATGCTTTCTTCCAGCGCCGCCGCCATGCCCGCGATTGCAGGGAGATTTTCGGTTCCTGCCCGGTTTCCGCGTTCCTGTGCACCGCCCGTGATGACGGACTTCAGACGGATGCCGCGCTCCGCAAACAGCACGCCGGTTCCTTTCGGTCCGTGAAATTTATGCGCCGAAAGCGAGAGCATGCTGATATTCAGCGCCTGCACGTCAATCGGCAGATGACCGGCTGCCTGCACGGCATCTGTATGAAACGGTACGCCGTGCTGCCTGCAAATCGCACCGATCTCCTGCACCGGCTGAATCGTCCCGATCTCATTGTTCGCGAACATGATGCTGACGAGACAGGTATCCGCCGTGATCGCCGCAGCGAGGTCGTCCGGCGAGACAAAGCCCTCCGCACTGACCGGCAGCAGCGTGATCTGAAAGCCCTCCTGTGCAAGCGCATCGAGTGTGCGCAGCACGGCGTGATGTTCAAAGGCAGCGGAGATGATGCGCCGTTTTCCGTTTTTCGCGCCGATTGCAGCGGCGGAGCGAAGTGCCTGCACATCGGATTCGGTCCCGCCGGAGGTAAAGGTGATGCAGGCGGGAACGGTGTTGAGGCAGTGTGCGATGCGGGCGCGGGCATCTTCGAGTGCGCGTTTTGCTGCCTGACCGGCAGCGTGCAGACTGGAGGGATTGCCGCAGATCTCCGAAAAGAAGGGCTGCATGGCGCGGAACGCCGCGGGACTGAGCGCAGTGGTTGCGGCATTGTCGGCATAGATCATGCGGGATTCCCCTTTCCGTGCAGTATTATCCTAGTTTCCTGATAGGCGATCATATTATAGCACAGAACTGCCCTATTTGTCAAGACTGCCGGCACACCGCGCAGCGGGCGGTGTGCCGGCAGTCTGAATCAGTCACGCCAGCGGCGGCGGAATGCGAGACAGGTCACATTTTCCGCCTTTTTGAATTGCTTTGAGAAATAGCTCTGGTCATTGAATCCGCAGAGCGAGGAGATCTCCTCAACGGATTTATCAGTAAACCGAAGCAGACGCTTGGCATAGTTGATGCGCAGTCCGATGATATGCTGAAAAATCGTCTCACCGTATGCGCGTTTGAATTCTCTTGTCAGGTAATATTTGCTGATATCGAAGCGCTTTGCGAGATCATCGAGCCGGATATCGGAGGTGAAGTTGGCGTCGATATGTGCAAGCACGGTTTTGAGCTTGACCTGCAAGGCGGAATCGGTCTCCTCCGTAATGCTGTTTACAGTCAGCAGCGCGGTCAGCAGATTCATCAGCAGACCGGAGGTGAGGATCTCGGTATCGGCATAGGTTTCTGCATTCAGCCGCATCAGCTCCTGAAGCAGCGAGACAAATTTGACCGTTGAAACCGGATGAAAAACCGGCGGAAGCTGTGCGGAAAAGAGCTTATAATATTCCTCTGTCGTACAGCCGTTGAAGTGAACCCAGAGCAGCTCCCACGGCTGCTGAGGATCGCTCTGATAGGAATGTGCGGTGCGGCAGTCGATGAAGAAGCAGTCGCCGGAATTCAGCGGTCTGATCTGTCCCTCATAATTGAGGCTGCCCTTTCCGTCGAGGATGACTGCGAACAGGAAGGATTGCAGGTTCTGGCGGCTGGTGTGGTGCTCGTTGCCTGCTTTGAGATGTCCGCACTCCTGCAAATAGAAAAATGCGCGTCTTGCGATTGCGCTCGGCGTTTTCAAGATCCGGCTGTCGAGCGGATTCGGCACATGTTCCGTGTGCTGCGGCATGATGGATTCCCCCTAGAAACAAGAAAAATAGCAGTTCCGGCAATATTCTCCGATATGTCAGATGATATGATTATAATTCTATATTATATTATACCGTATTTTTCAGCAAGATTCAATCCGCTTTTTAGAAGAATCTTGCCTATTATTTTTGTGCAAATTGCAACAAAGCCCCATTTTCATGTGATCGGTCGGAGCTTTTTCAGGACAGAAAACCGCCGCAGCGCTCCCTGCTGCAAAGCGGGAAGCACCACGGCGGCTGATGCCCTGTTCAGTTGAATGATCTCAATAATTGCCGGATTTATCCTCCAGCAGCCGGAAGTCAATCTCAAATGTTTTGAATGTGCCGTCCTCGTTGATATGCCCGCAGTGACAGTGGACGGAATCGCCCGCCGCACAGTCCCTGATCGCCTGATTGAGATCATCGTAGGTGAGGACTTCCCTGCCGTTCATGGTGATGATCCAGTCTCCGATGCGGAACACGGTATTATTGAGGTCGGAGTCCTCGTCAATCTTCAGCACGAGAACACCCGCTTTCATCAGCGGATCGGGCAGCTTCAGCCCGTCCTTCTCCGCCTGCTGGAGTGCGGCGGCGTGTTCGAGGAAGGAGATGCCGACACGGACTCTGCCACTGACATAGCCCTGCTCCATCAGTTCTTTCAGAATCGGCAGCGCCTCATTGATCGTGATTGCGAAGCCGAGTCCTTCATAGGCAGCGCCGGAAAAGACGCTGGCACTGTATTTGGAGGAGGTGATGCCGATGACCTGCCCGTACATATTGACGAGCGCGCCGCCGGAGTTTCCGGGGCTGATCGCCGCGTCGGTCTGGAAGCAGTCCATTTCAAAGTTTGTGGAGCTGGCGCGAACCTTCCGGTTCATGCCGGAGATGATGCCGGTCGTGATCGACCCGCTGAGACCCGCTGGATTTCCGAGTGCGCAGACGGATTCGCCGAGCTGCACCTGATCGGAGTCGCCGAGCGCAGCAGGGGTCAGTCCGGAGGCAGAAATCTTGATGACCGCAAGGTCAGTTTTGGTGTCATGTCCGATGACCGCTGCTTCAAAGCTCTCGTCCTCTCTGCCATCATCAAACAGCTTGACGCTGAGACTTTCCGCATCATTGACGACATGGGCATTGGTCGCGATGTATCCGTCTTTTGTGAGGATGATGCCGGAGCCGGTGCCTGCAAGCTTGCCCTCGGTATAGGTATAGATCTCGACGATGCTGGGCATGACCTTCTGCGCAATGCCCGCATAGGTATAGCGTCCGTTTGCATCGGTCATTGTTTCATCGGTTTCCGGTTTGTCATGCTGTTTCAGTTCGACCTGAATCACGTTGCCCGCGACATATCCGCCGCCGGCAGTCGTGCCGAGCGCGATGTCTCTGACGATACAGAATACGGAGAAGGCGAGGAAGCACAGGACGGTCAGGCAGGCAGCAATCTTCAGAAACAGGTGACGCGGCGGCTTTGCGGGGACAGCGGCTTCATAGTCCGCAAAGGGCATTGCATCGGTCTCCGCCGTGTCGTCCTGCCCCGCATCTGCTGCTTGCAGAATGCGTGTGTTTTCCTCCGCGGCATCGGCGCTTTCGGTGATGCGGAATCCGGTATCAGGTTCGGGTGCCGGATCCGGTTCAGCGGGTTCTGCCGGCGGTTCCTGAACGAGCTTTGCGCGTTCGTGTGCCTGCTTTTCACGCAGCTCATGCAGCAGAACATGCAGTTCCTCATCCGTCATAGCAGTGCCTCCTTTCCCTGCTGACAGCGGCAGATGATCTCTGTCACTGCAAATATTTTTCTATCGTTGTATCATTGACCGCCCAGCCCGCGACAGGGTATTTCCATTCGGTCCGGTCGGGCAGTTCAAAGGCTTTTTTCAGCCCGTCATTATATTCTTTGCGGGTAATTGTTTTCGCGTCTGTCTTATAGCTGTAATCCTCGGTCTTGCTCCAGCGCTCCTCAAAGCTCTGAAGAATCGCGGTCTGACCGTCCCTGAGTTCACAGATCAGCGATTCAGTACGGTAACTTGTGCGGGACTGCGTGAAGATGCGGTTCTGTCCTTCGAGGTACCAGAAGCCGTTTGCGAAATGCTCTGTTTCCTGCACACTGCCGTTGACGATCGAGCAGATCCAAGTGCTGCGTTTGCCCTGTTCGGTCGCACCGACTGCCAGCTCAGGGATACCGTCCCCGTCAATGTCGATGAGTTCGCAGCGCAGATAACTGCGGCGGACAGATCTGTCGGTCTGTTCTGCGCGCATCATTTCCTCGACATACTCGCGGTAGACCGGTTTCCAGTCTTCGGAGCGTTCGGGCTGTTCCGGCTCGGCAGGCGGCGGGGCTGTGGTACCGGTCTCCTGAGGGATGCCCACGATCTGTGCAAAGGCATAGTCTGTAATCTCGCTGTTCGCGGCGACTTCATCCGATGAAACAGTATATGCACCGATCGACGAGGTTTTTCCGGTCACATCATTTTCCAGCACCGCCTGAAATTCCGCGGTATCGCGATAGCGCACCGCCCAGACATTGCATTCCTGCGGTTCTTCGCTGTCTGCGGCGTGCCATTTGCTGCGCACCATTTCGGTGCCGGATTCATCGTACAGCACGACGGTAAAGTCGCCCTGTGTATGTGCAGGTGCGGTGACGCGGAACAGGAAGCTTTCGGCAGCAACGGTGAGATACACCGGACTGCCGCAGCTGCATGTGCTGCCGCCCTTCGGCGCCTGTGCGAACACCTGTCCCCGCGGAAGATCCGTTTTCAGCTCCGGCTCGATCTGCGGGGTCAGTCCGCGCTGCTCGATGCGTTCCGCAGCCTCGTCCCAGCTCAGACCGGTGACATCGGGCACCTCCCGCTGCGGCTGCTCCTGCGGCAGCGTGACCTTTTTGCGGAAGGCGGTGAAATCGCGCACCAGATAAGAGGACTGCTCCCATGAGCGGCGGGCTTCCTCTGTCTTGATGACCGCGACGGACATCGCCTCGCTGTCGGGTGCCTGAAGGGTCAGCAGCTTTTCGTTTCCGGCATAGATTCCGTCTGCATCGGTTCGCACCGTGAGCGGCTCGCCCGCTTCAAACACCTGCGAAAACAGGTCGGGGCAGACCGCCGTTTCAGTCACCGATACGGTCCCGTCCGCGGATTTTCCGCAGCGTTCGAGCAGAAGATTCCTTCCCTCGATGCGGCAGATGAGCAGATCCTCATCCGCAGCGGGGAGGTAGGCGGCGATCACGCCGGAGGCATCCGCGACATGCAGCGGGGTCTCCGCAGGCACGGCGCCGTACTGATCGAGATACGATTCGAGAAACGCATAGAATTCGTCGTGCGGAAGATCCGCCGCTGCGGACGAACCCGCAGGTTTCTCACGGTTTGCGGCATATTTCGCAGCCGCAGCAATGCCGATTGCCGCAAGCAGCAGCAGAACGGCAGAGAACAGAACCACGCTTTTGCTGAGCAGCAGCGGTTTGATCCGCCGAAAAGACTTTCCGGTCATTTGCAGTCTACTCCTTTTTCATCATGGTCCTTCACATTTGTGATCCTTTGCGTTACAAGCGCTTGTTTTCTGTATATCTGTGTGTCAGGCTTTCGTCTGATCGGCGCTGCTGTCTTCCAGCTCCCGTTCCGGCTGTTTCAGCGGCAGGTTGACGATAAATTCCGTATATTCGCCCTTGACGCTTTTGACTGTGACGGTACCGCCGTGGAGAACCATGATGCGGCTGACGATCGAGAGGCCAAGCCCGACGCCGGTCGTATCCTTTCCGCGGGATTCGTCCGTTTTATAAAAGCGCTCAAAGACATGGGAGATCTCATCCTCGGTCAGACCGTCGCCGGTATTCCGCAGATGCACATGCGCCTGTGTTTCATCGGATTCGACGGCGAGGAAGAGCGTTCCGCCCTTGTTGACAAATTTGATGGCGTTCTCTGTCAGGTTATAGAACACCTGCTGCATGAGGTCTTTATCCGCCTCGGCGAGTGTACGCGGGCAGTCCTCCAGTCCTTCGACGGAAACGCCCTTTGCATCGACCTTCTTCTCAAAAAGGAGCAGGGTCTTGATAAGCAGGTGCGTCAGGTCGAAGGTTTCGGGTTTGAGCGCCATTGTCCCTTCCTCGAAGCGCGAGATGTTCAGCATGGAACGAACCATGCGGCTCATGCGCTGCACTTCCGAGGAGACGATGCCGAGGTAATGCTTCTCCTGCTCCGGCGGGATTGTCCCGTCGAGAATATTGTCCACGAAGCCGCCGATCGTTGTCATCGGTGTTTTCAGCTCATGGGAGATATCAGAGATGAACCGTTTGCGGCTGCGTTCATTTTTGTCGATGAAATCCGCCATGCGGTTCATGGTGGTCGCGAGGTAATCGAGCTCGGAGTCGCCGGTCTCCTTGAGTCTTGCGGAAAAGTCGCCCTTTGCATAGGCTTCCGCGGCATGCGTGATGTTCAGCACAGGCTTGAGCAGCTGTGTGGTATTGAGATAGAACAGCACAGCACCGACGATGCCGGTCACAAGCACGACAGCAACCAGTATGATGAGAAGCTTTGCCGAAAACTCGCTGACATAGGACACCGGAACAATCATCATCAGATAGAGTGTTTCGGGACCCAGCTCAAACCGCTCGACATAGGTCGCGGTCGGCTCAGAGAAGTTTCCGCTTTCGCCGCCCATGCGGTAATAGGGCTTGACAGCGGCGGCATCGCGCATACCGACGCTGAGTGTGATCGGCTGCTCGCTGTAATCCGAACGGACCGTGCATTCCCCCTCAATATTAAAGAGGTAGCAGTCGATGTTCTCATTGAGCGTAAAGGTTTCCAGCTCGGTGCGCAGTGCCTGTTCGGGCGGCATCTCCTCGTCATTGTCCTTGTACAGCTCTTTCATGCGCATCATGATGATGCGGGCGGTGCGGTCGATGCTGCTGTATGCCTCCTCCTCATGCAGGTGGTTGGCGTACAGCACGATGATGAGGCCGGTCAATGCAGAAGCAAAGAGCAGGATGATCGTACAGAGGAAGAAAATGCGGCTGTATATACTTTTCAGCATGGCAGATTATTCGGTTTCATCCGGCACTGCGAATTTATAGCCGACACCCCAGACGGTGCGCAGCTCCCATTTATCGGAGACGCCTTCGAGCTTTTCGCGCAGGCGCTTGATATGCACATCAATGGTGCGGGAGTCGCCGTAGTATTCAAAGCCCCAGACCTCATCGAGAAGCTGGTCGCGGGTGTAGACGTGATTGGGATTGGAGGCGAGACAGTAGAGCAGCTCCAGCTCCTTCGGCGGGGTCTCGATGACCTTGCCGTTGACGCGCAGGACATAGCCGTCCATATCGACGGTGAGCTTGTCATAATCGACCCTTCCTCTGCGGATGCCCTGATCGGGCACAGCGGGGCCGTTTTTGCGGAGCCGCGCACGAATGCGGGCAAGGAGAGAGGTCTTGTCGATCGGCTTTGTGATGTAGTCCTCTGCGCCGAGGTCCAGTCCGAGTGCTTCGTCATTCGGCTCCGATTTCGCGGTGACAAGAATGACCGGCACATTGGATTTCTTCTGGATCTCGCGCATGACCTGATAGCCGTTCATGCCCGGCATCATGACATCGAGCAGAACGAGGTCCGGGTGCATTGCGCTGAATTTTATCAGTGCGTCATCGCCGTCATTGGCGGTGAGGGCGGAGTAGCCCTCTTTGACAAGGATCGTGCGGAGCACCTCACAGATATTGGGGTCGTCATCCACGATCAGTATTTTTTCCATTGCCATTTGTGTAATCCTCCGTATGCTTTACAGTAATCATCAGATGAATGAAATCAGCATATAACTATACAGCTTATAGTATACAATATTTTGCGGCTTAGAATATGAACAAATTGTGAACAGGAGATGAAGATGCGCGGAAACTTTCCTTCGCGCCTGCCCGCAGCACCCGAAGCCGCAGACCGCGCTGTCCTGCTCCTGAAAGATGATGCTGTGCCGGAATGCAGATCATTTCCTGTCAAGTTTACTGTCTGTGATTTCGCAATTTTTGTACACATCTCCGAATTCTGTGAAAAGATGAAGAAAACCCTTGATTTTTTTCCGAAACATGGTACAATAGATTTAGCACTCGGAGTTACGGAGTGCTAAGAGCCGCGGAGGCAGAGTGCTAACCGCACCGGAATTGCAGCGCGGCGATAAATGCATAGAACAGGAGGAGTCTATTATGACAATCAAACCCTTAGCAGACAGAGTTGTCATCCGGATGACTGAAGCAGAGGAAACCACGAAGGGCGGCATCATCCTCACCGCTTCCGCACAGGAAAAACCGCAGGTCGCAGAAGTCGTTGCGGTCGGTCCCGGCGGCGTCGTGGAAGGCAAGGAAATCACAATGTATGTGAAGGTCGGAGATAAGGTGCTGCTGAGCAAGTACGCCGGCACCGAGGTCAAACTGGACGGTCAGGAGTACACGATCGTGAAGCAGTCTGATATTCTCGCGGTCGTTGAATAATGAGATCTTCGGCAATCACTTTCTGAAAGGAGCATATAACCATGGCAAAACAGTTAAAGTACGGTGAGGAAGCGAGAAAAGCGCTTCAGGCAGGTATCGACCAGCTGGCAGATACCGTAAAGATTACACTCGGACCGAAGGGCAGAAATGTCGTTCTGGATAAGAAGTTCGGCGCACCGCTGATCACCAATGACGGTGTGACAATCGCAAAGGAGATCGAGCTGGATGACCCGTTCGAGAACATGGGCGCACAGCTCGTGAAGGAAGTCTCCGTCAAGACCAATGACGCAGCAGGCGACGGCACCACGACCGCAACACTGCTCGCACAGGCGATTGTCCGCGAGGGCATGAAGAACATCGCAGCAGGTGCAAACCCGATGATCCTGAAGAAGGGTCTGGATAAGGCTGTGAATACCGCTGTGGATACCGTCAAGGCAAATTCCAAGGTGGTTGACGGCAGCGCTGATATCGCAAGAGTCGCGACCATTTCTTCTGCTGACGAGACGATCGGCAAGCTGATCGCTGAAGCAATGGAGAAGGTCTCCAAGGACGGCGTCATCACGATCGAGGAGTCCAAGACCGCTGAGACATACAGCGAGGTCGTAGAGGGCATGCAGTTCGACCGCGGCTATGTCAGCCCGTACATGGTCACGGATACCGATAAGATGGAAGCAGTTTACGATGATGCATTCCTGCTCATCACCGATAAGAAGATTTCCAACATTCAGGAGATCCTCCCGCTGCTGGAGCAGATCGTCCAGAGCGGCAAGCGTCTGGTCATCATCGCAGAGGATATCGAGGGCGAGGCACTGACCACCCTGATCCTGAACAATCTCCGCGGCACCTTCAAGTGCGCTGCGGTCAAGGCACCGGGCTTCGGTGACCGCCGCAAGGAGATGCTGAAGGATATCGCAACGCTGACCGGCGGTGAGGTCATCACTTCTGATCTGGGTCTGGAGCTGAAGGATACACAGCTCACACAGCTTGGCCGTGCACGTCAGGTCGTCATCTCCAAGGAGAACACGATCATTGTTGAC
This sequence comes from uncultured Ruminococcus sp., assembly GCA_946531975.1. Lineage (GTDB taxonomy): Bacteria > Bacillota > Clostridia > Oscillospirales > Ruminococcaceae > Firm-04. The sequence continues at coordinate 19,589 of CAMNAY010000001.1, forward strand.
GGCGCAGGCGATCCGGATGCAATCAAGGCAAGAGTTGCACAGATCCGTGCAGAGATCGAGAATTCTACCTCCGACTTTGACCGCGAGAAGCTTCAGGAGCGCCTCGCAAAGCTGGTCGGCGGTGTTGCAGTCATCAAGGTCGGCGCACCGACTGAGATCGAGATGAAGGAGAAGAAGCTCCGTGTCGAGGACGCACTCGCAGCAACCAAGGCTGCTGTCGAGGAAGGCATCGTCGCAGGCGGCGGCGTGGCACTGCTGAATGCGGCAGAGTCCGTCAAGAAGCTGGTCGATACGCTGGAAGGCGATGAGAAGACCGGTGCGGCAATCATTCTCCGCGCACTGGAGGAGCCGATCCGTCAGATCGCAGCAAACGCAGGTCTGGAAGGCTCTGTCATCATTGAGAACATCAAGCGCGCAGGCAAGGCAGGCTACGGCTTCAACGCATACAGCGAGGAGTATGTTGACATGATTCCGGCTGGTATCGTTGACCCGACCAAGGTGACCCGTTCCGCACTGGAAAATGCAGCATCTGTTGCAGCAATGGTGCTGACGACCGAGAGCCTTGTGACGGACATCAAGGAGCCGGCTCCGGCTGCTCCGGCAATGCCCGCAGGCGGCATGGATTATTGATCCGCTGAACAACCGTATCAAACGAAAGCACCCGCAGAGAACGCGGGTGCTTTCGGTATATCGAGAAATCGGACAGCCTGAATTGTAATCAGCCAAAAAGAAAGAGGTGACAGTTTGGTCATTCACACATACGGACACAGCCGCACCTACGAAATGGAGGCGCTGCTGAAGCTGTTTCGTCCGGCAGAAAAATTTGCATTCTCGGAGGCGGAGACCGTTCCGGCGGAGGACGAATATCTCTCCGCATCACTGACGCCGGAGAAAGACGGCACGCTGCTTCTGACCGGCTCCGTCCGCATCGGCGGCGAAACGCGCAGTCATACAAAAACACTGCCGGAACAGGTGCGGAACAATGATCTTGACCGCGAAATCTCAGGCTTGCTGTATCCGCTGCTCTGTGCGCTGACGGATCTGCATCCGGCATGGGGCATGCTGACGGGCATCCGTCCGGTGAATCTGCTGCGGAAATTTGCAGCACGCACCGGCAGTGTCAGACAGGCAATGGACGACTTCCGGAATATCTGGCATGTCACCGACGAAAAAACAAAACTCGCCGCTGAAATCCTTTCGGTACAGACGCCGATTCTTCAGGCAGCGCCGAAAAACAGCGTCAGCATTTATCTCTCGGTGCCGTTCTGCCCGACGCGCTGCAAATACTGCTCGTTCGTCAGCAATTCTGTCTCGCAGATGAAAAAGCTCATCCCCGATTATTACAAGTGCATCGCCGCGGAGATCGGGCTGGTCGGACGGCTGACGGAGGAATACGGGCTGCCGGTTGATACGGTTTACATCGGCGGCGGCACACCGACCTCGATCGACCTGTATCAGCCGCTGGACTGGCTCTGCACGAATTTCGTGATCGGTCAGCCGGTGCGGGAATTCACCGTAGAGGCGGGCAGACCCGATACGATCACGCGGGAGAATCTCTCATATCTGCGGCAGTTCGGCGTCACGCGCATCTCCGTGAACCCGCAGAGCTTTCAGGATGATGTGCTGAAAGCGGCGGGGCGTCCGCACACCGCGCAGGATGCGGAGGACAAGTTCCTGCTGGCACGGGAAATGGGCTTTGACAACATCAATATGGATTTTATTGCGGGACTCCCCTGCGACACCGTGCGGGGCTTCCGCGAGAGCATTGACCGCGCACTGAGGCTGGATCCTGAGAGCATCACGGTGCATTGCCTTGCGCTGAAAAAGGCGGCGGATTTCTATCAGAGCCTGCCGATGCCGGAGCCGGAGACAGTCAGCGAAATGGTCGAATATGCCGAGAAAACGCTGACTGCTGCGGGATACCGCCCGTATTATCTCTACCGGCAGAAGAATATGGCGGCGAACCTCGAAAATGTCGGCTATGCAAAGCCGGGATTTGAGAGCGCGTACAATGTGATGATGATGGATGACTCGCAGACGATCCTCGGCATCGGCGCGGGCGCTTCGACAAAGGTCATCGGCGGGCAGCGCGGCATTGAACGGCTGACAGAATGCAAGTATCCGTATGATTATCTTGCGCGGTTTGATGAACTGATGCAGCAGAAGGAAGCGCAGCTCCGGGCACTGCTGAGCAGCAATCCGTCAGAATAAGCACCGCCGGCAAAGCTGACGCATAAAATGAGAATATCCGTCGGCTTTTCGGCAGACTGAAACCCCGTCCGCAGGCATTGCGCCGCGAACGGGGTTTTTGTGATTATGATTTTTCCGAAATGGTGACAGTGCAGATGCCGTCCCGGATGCTGTCCACATGGATGATGATGTTCGGGTCGATCGACCGGTAGCCGCTGGTATCATACCACGCGAATTCCGGATACTGTTCAAAGCTGACCGACTTTCCCGCCGTCACGTAATCCTGATTCTCCATCGCCGTGCGGATGACCCGCTGCCGCTGGTTGCTCGAATCGTACATCATGCCGTAGTTGTTCCACTTCAGCTCCTTGCCCCAGTAGCCGTTCCATAGCTCCGCATCACAGTGCAGCACGCGCACACCGGGCTTCTGGAACAGCGGATACCGGGACCCGCCGGAGAAGAATCCGGCATTGTTCCTGTCTGCGGTATTGTACTCAATGAGGAAGAACTCGGAATAGAGATTGCTCATCGCATCCGAGGGATTCTGCACGGCAGTCCGCGGAATCAGAATACAGCCCGGTGCATGCTGACTGGACTGCAAAGTAAAGGTCTGCGTTCCGTGTGTATAGACCTGCACTTCATCTTCGCGGTACCAGCCGAGCATCAGCTTCGAGAAGGCACTCAGGTCGCCGTAGGCATCATCCATGAGATCCCAGCCCGTCGAGCCGTTCATGCCGTAGTACCCCTCATCGCCGTTCAGTTCATATTTATAGTAATCCGGCAGTCCCATGGCATGCCCCAGCTCATGCGCCCATGTGCTGGTAAAGCCTGCGCGGTCATTGAGATCCCATGCGCCGATGATATTGTTTCCGGGTTTCATGCCGTCAAAGATTCTTCTGCCGAAGTAGCCGTTGGAGGAGGGCCACCAGTCTTCGGTGCCGTCATTGTTGTGATCGCGTCCGGCAGCAGCTTTCGGCAGCGCGAGGATCATCGTGTCGATTCTGCCGTCCGCATCGGCATCATACCGGCTGTAATCCAGCTCCTGATCCATCGTCTCAAGCACGGCATCAACGAGCATTTCGCGGTCCCCGATGTAATTGTCGATTTCATTGCTGAGGTTGCAGATATAGACATCGCCGTCGAGATGCAGCCGTCCGTAGGAAGCGCGTTCATAGTACGCGTTGATGCTCTCCATCGGATAGCTTCTTTCATTGGGATTCTCCGGACCGAACGTCATCTCATAGATGCGGTCCGCAGAATAGCCGTCCTGAATCTGACAGTCGGAGAACCCGACCGCAAACATCAGAACCCGCGCCGTTCCGGCGGAGGGCAGTGAGGGATTCAGCACCGCAATCGGCGGATCCATAAGCGGCGGATCCGAAACCTCGATCTCCTGATAGACAATCTCCGGCTGCGCATCGGTCAGAATGAGCCGCTTGAGCAGGGTGAAATCTGCCGCATTGACCGTTCCGCTGTGGTCGATGTCGGCGTATTTCGGATCTGTCTCCCCGAACGCCGGAAGATCTCCGTTCAGGAATGCCTGCATCAGCCGCACGTCCGGCAGGTCAATTTTCTGATCGCCGTTGAGATCGCCGTAGATCCCGGCGACAACCGTTTCCGTTGCCGCTGCCGCACGGACAGCCGGCAGAACAGAGACGCCGGCAGCAGCCGCAGTCAGTGCAGTCAGCAGCCGGACTGTATATCGTTTCAAAGCATGTCTTTTCATATCGTACCCCCTCTTTCTTTTCGGGATTCCCCAATTTGCATTATAACAAAAATACAGAAGGATGTCAACCGCAAAGAGAATTCTGATCAATTTTCCGCACAAAATGACAGTCAGCACACCGCTTTGCACAGTCCGGCGCCCCATTTCCCCGCAGCAGTGCCCGCGCAGAAAGATATTTGCCCCTTTTTTATTTTCCTGCTTGCATTTTTCGCGTGATTCTGTTATAATAGATATGATACACTGCGGAAGGTATGTCCGCAGGAGTCTGAACGAAAAAAGGAGTACGGATTATGGACGATCAGCGCAGTCTGGAGGAGCAGCTGCTCGGCGATATGACCTATGACGATCCCCGCAAAGCAGCACAGCCCGCAGCAGGCGGCATTGACCCGCGTCTCGCGGGTGCATCCGCCGTTACACTGGATGATATGACAACCAGCGCACCCGCTGCCCCCAAGCCGCAGATGCGTTTTCAGGAGCTGACAGACGATCAGGTCGCAATTTTACAGCAGCAGCGCGCCGCAAAAGGACAGCCGCCCTACACCCCCGATGAGATCGCGGAGCTGAAGGCAGAGTTCATCGAGCGCCAGCGCACCGCCGCCATGCAGCAGGCAATGGCAGAGCAGGCAGCCGCACAGCAGCAGGCAGCCGCCATGCTGCTCAGCGAGCCGGAGGATTATTCGCAGCCTGAGAAAAAGGAAGCCCCGAAGATCCTCCCTGAGGTCGATGCCAGCTCACTGCTGGAGGAACCCGCACCGGAGCCTGAGCGCAAGGTCGTGTTCAATCAGGAGGACCTCGAAGCCGCAAAAAAGCAGGCTGCCAAGCGCGCCTCCGAAGCACTGACAGAAGCCCCCGCCAAGACCGAGGAGGATCAGAAGCGCGCCAGACAGGAGCTTCAGCAGCTCCGTGCGCAGCAGCTCGCCGACCTCGCACAGAAGGGCTTTATGGTCTCCGTGATCTCTACAATCATGGGCGTGTTCGCCGGCGTCGCAACGATCCTGTTCTCGATGGGCAGCTATGCAGAGCCGGATTCCGTTCCGGGCATTTTCCATTTCTTCGATAAATTCTATCTGATCGCCGGCGCACTGCTGATCCTGCTGTCGATCACGATTGTAACCCGCGTCAAGAAGCTGAAGGGCTTTACAACCTTCATGTTCGTCATTACCGCGCTGACCGTGTTCATTCCGGGCATCGTCGAGCTGCTCTCGCAGAAGCGGGGCGCTCCGGGCTTCGGTGCGACCGCCGCAGGCTATGTACTGTCAATCGTTCTGTGTATCGCCGTGACCGTCAACATCTCGTCCAGTGATAAGCTCAGCGCCTACTACGCACAAAGCGACATTATGTATGACTGACCGCACGGAGCAGCATTCCCTGCGCATCGAACCGATCGCGTATATCCGCACGGATTTCGCTGAAAAATTCGGGCTTCCGCGGCAGAGCGGACTGGTGCCGGAGCTGACCGGCGAGATCGTGTTCACAGGCGCATACAGTCAGCCGGACGCCGTGCGCGGACTGTCTGATTTTTCGCATCTCTGGCTGATCTTCGGCTTTCATGCCGCAACAAAGCACAGCAAAGCCGGCTGGTCGGCAACGGTCCGTCCGCCGCGGCTCGGCGGCAATACGCGGGTCGGTGTGTTTGCATCCCGTGCGCCGTACCGCCCGAATCCGCTGGGACTGTCCTGTGTCCGGCTTGAGGCAGTGTATGCGTCAGAACAGCCCGTGCGCCTTCTGGTGTCGGGCATCGACCTCATGGACGGCACCCCGATCTACGATATCAAGCCCTATATTCCGGTTGCAGACTGTCATCCGGAAGCCTCCGAGGGCTATACCGCACAGACCCGTACCCACCGCCTGACGGTGCAGTTTCCCGCAGCGCTGCTGGAGCAGATCCCCGAAGAAAAACGTGCCGCAGCACAGGGCTTACTCGCGCAGGACATCCGTCCGGGCTACGCAGATGACCCCTCGCGGGTCTACGGCGCTGTGTTTGCCGGCTATGACATCCGGTTTACAGTCAGCGGCGAGGTTCTCACCGTCACCGATGTGATCCCGCCGGAAGCAACCCCCAGAAAGGAGCATCCTCAAAATGGCGAAACTCTATAAATCCGGAGAAGATTATCTTGAAACAATCCTGATCCTGCACCTGCGTGATAATTACGTCAGAGCCGTCGATGTCGCACATGAAATGGAAGTCTCCAAGCCGAGCGTCAGCCGTGCAATGGGTATCCTGCGGGACGGCGGATTCATCTCGATCGGCGACGACGGCAATATCACGCTGACCGAGACCGGCGCAGAGGTTGCCGAGCGCATCTACGAGCGTCATCTGGTGCTGACACAGTGGCTGATCGACCTGGGCGTGTCTCCGAAGATCGCCGCAGAAGATGCCTGCAAGCTGGAACACGATATCAGCGTGGAGTCCTTCACCTGCCTGAAGGCGCATCTCCGCAAGGAGCACCCGAATATCCACCTCGACTGACAGCGCCTCCCGGACCGGCTGTCCGCATACAGAAAAAGAAAGAACTTCAACAAAAGAAACGTGAACAAAAAAGGAGCGCAACCCCATGAATCTCAATGCGTTTTTCCGCAGCACCAAATTCCGTGTGCTGCTCTGTGTGCTTGCCCTGCTGACCGGCATTATGCTCTATTCGATCCGCTCCGGCTCGCATACCGACCGCCTGTCGCAGGTGCTTCAGGCAGTCACAAGCCCCTTCCGGCGTGCAGCCTCCGCCATTCACGGCGAGGTCAATGAGCGTCTGGATACTTACTATGAAGCCAAAGCGTACCGCGAGGAGAATGCCAGACTGCGCGAGCAGAATGCGATTCTCAACCAGCAGCTCATCGGCTATGACGATGCGATCCACGAGCGCGACGCTCTGCGCGATCAGCTCGCGATCAAGGAGAAGCACGAGGATTTTGTGCTGAGCGAGCCGTGCAAGGTGCTGATGCCGCTGACGAATGACCTGACAGGCGGCTTCCAGATCGACATGGGCGAGGAGGACGGACTGACCCTGAATGCGCCGGTCATCTGCTCTGCCGGACTGGTCGGCGTCATCACGGAGCTTTCGCCGCATTACGCAACTGTCACAACCATTCTTTCGCCGGAGCTTTCCGTCGGTGCCGTGGTGCTGGAGACAGGAGACAGCGGCATCATTGAAGGCGACCTGAAATACGCCGCGGACGGACAGGTCAAGATGATCTATCTGGACGAGGACAGCACCGTCAAACCGCATGACCTTGTCATCACTGCCGGAACGAGCGGCTTGTTCCCGTACGGTCTCCCGATCGGCAATGTCACAGAGACCGGCATCGAAACGACCTCCCTTGCGCAGTATGCGGTCGTGCAGCCGACTGCCGCACTCTCTGAGCTGGACACCGTGACCGTCCTGCTGGATTTCAAAGGAAAGGGTGAGTCGGTCGGTGAAAAGTAAGCATCAGAAGAAGAAACCGGCACGGCAGAGCCGCACGCGCTCAGAGCTGCGAACCCGCCGCAGAAATCTGATCCGCATGGCGATCAGCATGATCCTGCTGCTGCTCTGCTGGTTCCCGATGCTCGGCGGCGGCGTGCAGGCGCTCTGGACGATTCCGGCAGCAGTCTGCATCAGCATGAACGAGGAGATGTATTTCTGCATGGCAGCGGGTGTCGCGGCAGGCTTCGGCATTGACATTGCCTGCGGGAATCCGCTGGGCGCGAATGCGATTTTTCTGGTGATCTGCTGCACCTTCATCTGTCTGCTGTTTGAGCAGATTCTGCGGCGCAGCTTCCTGCATTATCTGATTCTGACCGCGCTGTGCGCCTTTCTGCGCAGCGGTCTTGTGTATCTGTTCAGCGGCGTATTATTCCGCACAGCAGGCAGAGAGATGCTCTGGCAGAAGATTCTGATGCCGTCGGCAGTGCGGACCGTTCTTGCAGCCGTTCCGGTTTATCTGTGTTATCTGCCGCTCTCGCGCATTCTGACGAAGCGTGTACGGTCGATGGACTCCGCCGCGATCCGGCGCGACCTGTCATAAAGGAGGGAGAAGGGGCACATGCAGATTCCGAACGATCCGTTTATTTTATTCAGCTATCTGAACACGCAGCTTCGCGATACCGGCATGACGCTGGAGAGATTCTGCGAGGAGCATGAACTGGACGCACAGGCATTGACAGAGAAGCTGGCAAAAGCAGGCTTCCGATATGACGAAGCCCAGCGCCGGTTCCGCTGATAACAGAAAAAAGCGGGCGGGCAGTGCCCGCGCAGGCATGACGCGAAAGGCGGCACAGTCGCGCTTCACCCAAGGAGCCCCGCGACTGCCGCAGGAGTGCGGCAGGGGGTAGCATCCTCACCCACGCCCGCTTAGAACTCTCACAAAAGTATCGCTCCGCAGACGACAAAATTCCCTTTGCGTTCACAAGCGCGAAAGATAAGGATTTGGGGGAAGGAAAACAAGAGTTTTCCTTCCCCCATTTCAAAATATTTTCCTTATCCTCACCCCTCTGGGCTCCGCTTCAAAATAAGAATGCGATGGGCGACTTAGGGCTCTGCCGTAAGAACAAAAAGACTTCAATGAGACGCTGTATAAGCCTTGGAGATGTTATGATTTCTCTGTCTCAACGGCATTGCTTTGCTCCGTTTGCAGGCGAACTGTCGCCGCTGCGATGATGACACGCGCCGCACCGTCTGCTTTCAGCTCCGATGTACACTGGCGCAGTGTACTGCCGGAGGTCAGCACATCATCACAGAGCAGAATCGTCTGCCCGGTCAGGTCGCAGCCCGTGCCGTGAAACCGACCGGCATACTCTGTGCGCTCACGCCCGCTGACCTGATGCTGCCGCACGCGCCCTGCCTGCTCCGTCAGAAGACCGTCCCGCACCGGAACATGCAGGCTCGATGCCACCGCCCGTGCGAGCAGCTCCGCGTGACAGTATCCCTGTATTCTGCGCCGCTTCTTCGTGATCGGCACCCATGTGACGCAGTCCAGTTCTTCCGGATCGGTTACGGCGCGGATGCGGTCAGCGAGAACAACTCCCGCATATGCCGCAAAGTTCCGGCAGCCGTCTTTCATCGCGAGAACACCGGATTTTGCAGCACCTTCATATTGAAATGCCACTGCCGCTGCATCCCACGGATGCTTCGCTTCTGCATTCTGATTCGCCCATTCGCAGTATTCCGCCGGATGCTCCTTCAGTTCCGCTTCGCACGCCGCACAGATCAGGCGGTCATATGCCAGACGGGACCCGCAGCAGCCGCATCGGTTCGGATACAGACAGTCCAGCGCCAGCATTTTCAGCCGGTTCATGCTTCTTCTGCCGCCTCCTCCGGCTGCTCCTTGCCGATCATCCTGCGGAGCATGTCGCAGAGACAGGAGTACCGCAGTGTCTTCTCCTGATTCTGCACCATTTCAGCGACCTTTCGCGGCGAACCGATCAGAATGAGCAGCTTTTTCGCACGGGTCACTGCCGTATACAGCAGTGAGCGATAGCTCAGACGGTCACTGCCCTCCGGCAGCACCAGAATCACCGCCTCGAACTCGCTGCCCTGACTCTTGTGTACCGTCACTGCGTAGGAAAGCTCCAGCTGGTCGAGCTGTTTGGCATTGTAGGTGACGATCCTGCCGTCAAAATCCACCTTCATCGTACCGGCGCTCTTGTTGATTTCCGTGACGGTGCCCATGTCGCCGTTGAATATCCCCGCGCCGCGCTCACCGTCCCGCGTCCACTCCATTTCATACTGGTTCTGAATCTGCATGACCTTGTCGCCCTCGCGGAAGGTGTAGAGCAGATTCTTCAGGATCATTTTGCCGTATTGGGGCGGATTGACCGCTTCCTGAAGCATCTGATTCAGGGTGACCGTGCCGAGAATGCCCTTTCGGGTCGGGGAAATCACCTGAATATCGGTCTGGGGTGTGAAGCCGTATGCCTGCGGAAGCCGCCGCTGATACAGGTCGCGCAGGAATGCTGCGGCGTCGCCGGCATCGCGCCGGTCAAAGAAGAAGAAATCGCTCTGCTTATCTGTGAGGTCGGGCATCTCGCCGCGGACAATCCGGTGTGCGCTGCGGATGATGCAGCTCTCCTGTGCCTGCCGGAAGATCTCACGCAGGCGGACGACCGGAATCCTGCGGCTCTCTGTCAGTGCATGGAGCAGATACCCCGCGCCCACAGACGGAAGCTGATCTTCATCCCCGACGAGAATCACACGGCACGAAAGCCGCAGGGCACGCAGCAGCCCCTCAAACAGCAGGGTATCGACCATTGAGAATTCATCGACAATGACAACATCGGCTTTGAGCTGATTTTCCTCGTTGTGCTGGAAGGTGAGCTGTCCGTTTTCGTCATGGACGGTACCGAGCAGCCGGTGAACGGTCTTTGCTTCCCGTCCGGTCAGCTCGGTCATGCGTTTGGCAGCGCGTCCGGTCGGTGCTGCGAGAAGGACGGTGCTGCCCGCCTTCAGGCACAGATGGATGACGCCGTTGAGCGTTGTGGTCTTTCCCGTACCCGGTCCGCCCGTCAGCACCATGATGCCGCGGGAGAATGCGCATGCAATCGCCTTCTTTTGCAGTGCCGCATAGGTCATGCCGGTCTCCTGCTCCTCCTTCGCGATTGCCGCCGTGCAGTCAAAGTCCTGCGGCGGTGAGAACGCCAGCATTGCCGCAATGCGGGTCGCGATGTAGTCCTCCGCTTCGTAATAGTCGGAGAGATAGACATATTCGCCGTCGCCGCTCTGATAGGCATAGAGCACATTGTCCGCCAGTGCATCCGCATATGCAGACTGAAAATCCGGTTCCGTGATGTTCAGCGCCTTGACCGCGACTTCACGGAAGGCTGCAAACGGCAGGCAGGTATGCCCCTCCAGCGCTGCCGTCCGGAAGAGCCAGCGGAAGCCCGCCAGCAGCCGCTTGACCGAATTCATCGGGATCTGCAGGTCGGCAGCGATGCGCTCCGCCTGCCGGAATTCCAGATCAATGCCGGTATCGCAGAGCCGGTAGGGGTTATCCTGAATGACCTCCCATGCAGCAGACCCCCAGCGGCGGTATGCCTGCATGGCGGCGGAGGCGGGAACACCGTATGCCTGAAGGCGCCCCATCAGACTGCGCAGTCCGAAGATCTGCTGTGCAGCTTCGGTAATCTCCTCACATTTCTGCGGTGAGATTCCGCGGATCCGGAGCAGTTTTTCCGGCTCTTTTTCGATGACCTGAAGCGTGAATTCACCGAATTCTGCGACAATCTTTTTTGCAAGTGCCTTGCCGATGCCGCGGATGACGCCGCTTGCCAGATACCGCTCGATGTTGACGACGGTCGAGGGCAGCGCACGCACGCAGCTCTCGGCACGGAACTGTTCTCCGAAGCGCGGGTGATTGACGAACGCGCCTGTCAGCTCCAGCTCCTCGCCCGGCTCGACCAGTCCGATCTCACCGACGACAGTAATCATCGTTTCCTCAGTTTCGAGATCCGCGACGATATAACCGCTTTCCTCGTTATAAAACAGTACATCATCAACTGTCCCGCGAATTGCCTGCACCATTTTCTGCGGCAATGCTCCCCTCTCCTTTCTGCCGTATAAAAACCGCCGATGACGCCGGTCTGAGCCGGATCATCAGCGGTTTTTTCTGGTTTATTCCGCAGCAGATCAGTCAAAGCAGACCAGATAATACTGTGCTGCCATGCCTGCGGCTGCGCTTGCGGATTCAGATTCAGCCTCCGACGAAGAGCCCGAATTCACCGAGCTTCCGCCGTTCCATTTGGTGGCGACCGGAAGGCTGCCCCTGTCCTTATACTGATCGAGCAGAGCGTCCATGACATCGTAGAAGGTTGCGTCATAGCGTTCAAAGAACTCATCGAACGGAGCTTCCGTATACTTTTTCAGGTAATCCGGAATCTCTCCGGTCTCCTCGTAGGTTGCAAAGACCGTATCCTGTTCCTCCGTGAGACGCGAGTAGTCATTGAGGATCTCCTCTGCGTGCGGCAGGAGCGGCCAGATGATATACAGAATCGTACCGATCAGGATCAGAGAGACTGCCGATGTGATGATGCCGGTGATTGCAAGTCCTGTTCCGCTGCGCTTCTTCACCAGTGAGATGATACCGAAAATCAGCGAAAGCGGAATTGTGATGATGTCGATCAGACCCGCACAGCAGCAAATGCCCACGAGACTGACCAGACCCAGCGCGAGTGATGCAACCGCAAAGCCGCTGCCCCCGCCCTGCCGGGAATCGTCATAACCGCCGCTGCGGACGGTATCGAACATCTCTTGTCCTTCCATATTGTATTGCTCCGTTTCTGAATTAAAATTCGCCTTCCCACTCCCAGTTGCGGAGCGGAAGCTCTTCCAAATGATACGGGGTTCGCTGATACACACAGTAATTGAGCCAGTTTGAGAACATCAGGTTGGCACTGCATCGCCATGTGAAATTCGGCGCCTGCTCAGGATCGTCATCGGGGAAGTAATGCTTTGGCATCTCGATCTCAAGCCCTTTGGCTTTGTCACGGAAATATTCGGATGCCAGCGTATTGCGGTCGTATTCGGAATGTCCCGTGATAAAATACTGTCTGCCGTTGCGGTTGGCGACGATATGCACGCCGGCTTCTGCGGAACTGGTCAGAATCCGGAGCTGCTTCACCTGTTCGATGTCCGCCCGCCGGACCTCGGTATGGCGGGAATGCGGGACATAGAACACATCGTCAAAGCCGCGCAGCAGCAGAGAATGCTTATACTCTGCGGTATGGGGGAAAATGCCGAACATCTTTTTTTCGAGCGGATATTTCGGCACGCCGAAATGATAATAGAGTCCCGCCTGTGCGCCCCAGCAGATATGCAGGGTACTGAACACATGCGTTTTTGACCATTCCATCAGCTCACAGATTTCCTGCCAGTAATCGACCTGTTCAAAGTCGAGCTGCTCAACCGGTGCGCCGGTGATAATCATTCCGTCATAAAACTGTCCGCGGATCTCACTGAGCGTGGTATAGAACGCGTCCATATGGCTCTGTGAGGTATTCTTGGAGACATGCGACTCCATGCGCAGCAGGGAGATATCGACCTGAATCGGCGTATTGCTGAGCAGCCGCAGAAGCTGGAGCTCTGTTTCCAGCTTCTTCGGCATGATATTCAGCACGAGGATCCGCAGCGGACGGATATCCTGATGCGCAGCGCGGTCGCTGTCCATGACAAAGATATGCTCATTGAGGAGTGCCTGATAGGCAGGCAGCTCCGGTGATATGCAGATCGGCAAAGATAAAACGCTCCTTTCTGCCCCGCTCCGTGGGACATGCGGAGAACCATGCTGTCACACTGTCGCCGAACTTGCGGGGAAATTATACGGGATGAATCTGCTTCTGCGCATCGCCGTGAACACCGTCGAGCCCGAACTGCTTGTCGCGGCGCTTCTCAAAGAATTTGACGGCGACCTGTCCGAACTGTGCATAGGAGAGGACATCCTCCTCCTGAGTGATCCACTCAGCGCATTCTTCACGCAGCTTATCGAGCTCCGGCTCCAGCAGATCGGCGGGACGGCAGGTAATAGCCTCCTCGCCCTTGAGGATCTTCTTCTGGAATTCGGGGTCAATCGGGAGCGGCGTTCTGCCGTACTCGCCCTTGACCATTGCCTTGAACTCCTTGGTGACCATCTTATAGCGCTCGCCCATGACAATGTTGAACACTGCCTGCGTACCGACGATCTGGGAGGTCGGGGTGACGAGCGGCGGGAAGCCTGCATCCTTGCGGACGCGCGGGACTTCTTCGAGAACAGCGGTGAGCTGATCCTCCTTGCCTGCCTGCTTGAGCTGAGAGAGCAGGTTCGAGAGCATGCCGCCCGGAACCTGATAGATCAGCGTCTTGGCATCGGCTGCGAGCATCTTCGGGTCGAGCAGCCCCTCCTTGATGTACTTCTCGCGAAGCTCCATGAAGTACGGGCGCAGTGCGCTGAGCTTGACCAGATCGAGTCCGGTGTCATACTCACTGCCCTGAAGCGCGGCGACCATGGATTCTGTCGGTGCATGGGAGGTGCCCAGTGCGAGCGGGCTGAGTGCGGTGTCGATCGAATCGACGCCTGCCTCCACAGCCTTCAGCAGGCACATCGAAGCCAGACCGGAGGTATAGTGCGTGTGAAGCTGAATCGGCAGCTTGACAGCAGCCTTCAGCGCCTTGGTCAGCGACTCTGCGCGGTACGGGGTCAGCAGCGCAGCCATATCCTTAATGCAGATCGAATCCGCGCCGGCATCAGCGATGCGCTTTGCATATTCGACATAGTATTCATCGGTGAACACCTCGCCGGTCGTGAAGCTCATCGCGACCTGCGTATGCGCGCCCTCTTTCTTTGCCGCCTTGATTGCGGTTTCGAGGTTGCGGATATCATTCAGCGCATCGAAGATACGGATGATATCAATGCCGTTTGCGATCGACTTCTGCACGAAATACTCGACCACATCGTCTGCATAGTGGCGGTAGCCGAGCATATTCTGTCCGCGGAACAGCATCTGAAGCGGAGTCTTCGGGCAGTGCTTCTTCAGTGTGCGCAGACGCTCCCACGGATCCTCATTGAGGAAGCGCAGGCAGGAGTCAAAGGTCGCGCCGCCCCAGCATTCCAGCGACTGGAAGCCGATCTCATCGAGCTGTTCCAGCACAGGAAGCATGTCTGCGGTCGTCATGCGCGTTGCGAGCAGAGACTGGTGCGCGTCACGCAGTACGGTTTCTGTAATTCCAATTTTTGCCATAGTCATTCACACCTTCCGATCAGCCCAGAATTGCCAGCGCGTCGCCGGGATTGACAGAGCTGCCCTTGGTTGTGTTGACGGAGAGAACGGTGCCGTCCTCCGGAGCAACGATGTCATTTTCCATCTTCATTGCTTCCAGAATGAACAGAACCTGACCCTTCTTGACGGCATCGCCGGCTGCGCACTTGACATCGAGAATGGTGCCGGGCATCGGAGCGGAGACGGGGGTACCGTCTGCTGCGGATGCTGCGGGAGCTGCTGCCGGTGCAGGAGCTGCTGCGGGAGCGGGAGCTGCCGCCGGTGCAGGTGCCGCCGCGGGAGCGGGAGCTGCTGCGGGAGCGGGAGCTGCGCCAGCGCCAAGCTCCTCGACCGTGACATCATACTGCTTCTGATTTACCGTCACACGAAACTGCTTCATGCTCATAACGAAATCCTCCTGAATGTATAGTTGAATGCGCGGAGCGCGTTTGCTCCTGCATGATTCTTTACCGGATTAGAACGGGATATTGCTGTGCTTCTTCGGCATGCCGGAGACACGCTTGCCCTCCAGCAGCTCCAGTGCGTCGCAGACAGCCCTGCGGGTGTCCGCCGGTGCGATGACCGCATCGACAGCGCCGAGCTGTGCTGCCTTTTCAGCGGAAGCGAGGGTTGCCTTGTATTCCTTTGCGAGCTCGCTGCGCTTTGCAGCGGCATTGTCTGCGCCCTTGAGCTTATCGTGCCACAGGAACTCCACTGCGGATTCCGGACGCATCGGTGCAATCGCAGCTTCATCCCATGCGATGACATAATCGCTGCCTGCGCCTCTGCCGGCGATTGCGGAGAATGCCGCGCCGCAT
>CAMNAY010000002.1 GCA_946531975.1 uncultured Ruminococcus sp.
AGGTCTCCGCACGCACCGCATTTGACTGCATGCGCAAGGGCGACAAGGCGGCGAAGGATGTCGTCGATTTCTACATCAAGGCGCTTGCAGCGGGCATCACAAACACCATCAATATTTTCCAGCCGGATGTTCTGTGCATCGGCGGCGGCGTCTGCAATGAGGGCGACGCACTGCTTCTGCCGGTCAAGGAGCTGATCGCAAAGGAAGTCTACACGAGAAATTCCGAGAAGAACACGGAAATCGTTATTGCAAAGCTGGGCAACGATGCCGGCATCATCGGCGCTGCCTTCCTCGGCAAAGCACTCTGAAAGGAACGGGGCAACATTGGAAACGGAAACAACCCTGCGCAGACTCTCTGAGAGCCGGCGCATCGTCATCAAGGTCGGCACCTCAACGCTGACCCACCGGACCGGCAGAATGAATCTGCGCCGGTTTCACAATCTGGTGCGCGTGCTTGCCGACCTGAGCAACGCGGGCAAGCAGCTGATTCTGGTCTCATCGGGCGCCGTAGGGCTTGGCGTCGGACAGCTCGGTCTGCGGGAGCGCCCGACCGACACACCGTCGAAGCAGGCGTGTGCCGCTGTGGGACAGTGCGAGCTGATGTATCTGTACGACCGTCAGTTTGCAAATTACAGCGTCAACGTGGCGCAGATCCTTCTGACCAAGGCAATTCTGAATTCCAACGGCGGCGAGAATGCGGGAAACTGCATGGAGCGGCTGCTGGAAATGGGCGTGATCCCGATCGTCAACGAAAACGACACGGTCGCGATCGACGAGCTGGAGCTTGAGATCGGTGAGAACGATTCCCTTGCGGCGATTGTCGCGGGGCTGGTCCATGCGGACACACTGGTGCTGATGAGCGACATTGACGGGCTGTATTCTGCGGACCCGCACAAGGACGCGAATGCAGAGCTGATTCCGGTCGTGCATGAGATCGACGGTTTTATCGAGAGCATCGCGGGCGGCGCAGGCACACCGAATGCCCGCGGAGGCATGGCAACGAAGATCAGCGCGGCAAAAATGGCGGTCGCAGCAGGCATTGACATGGTCATCATGAACGGCGAAAAACCGGAGCGGCTGTATGATCTGCTGCTGGAGGACAAAGCCGTCGGTACGCGCTTTGTCGCACAGTAATGGACAGCATCATGATCGACACAGCCGGCGACATTGCGCTTTACGCGGGAAACAGTGTGCTGCTGCGGCTTTCGGTAACATATCCCAATGCGGAACGGCTGCTGGAATGGGCAGCGAACTACAACATACCGGTTCTCGACCACCGCTGCTGAGCGGGAGCCGGGCGAGGAGGAATGAATCATGGAACAGTTGACGGTCAGGGAGCTGGGCGCGAGAGCCAAGGCAGTCTCCGGCATTCTCGCGGCAGCCTCACCGAAGCAGAAAAATGACGCATTGGCTGCGATTGCGGATGCACTGGTCAGCCGCACGGACGAGATCATCGCGGCGAACAAAATAGACCTTGACAACGCGGTCAAAAACAACATGTCGCAGGCGATGCAGGACAGACTGCTGCTGACACCGGCGCGCATCGAAGGTATTGCGGACGGCGTGCGCAAGCTGATTCAGCTTGAGGAGGTCATCGGCAAGGTCGATTACGGCGTCGTGCGCCCGAACGGTCTGCGCATTCAGAAAACGCGCGTGCCGCTCGGCGTCATCGGCATCATCTTTGAGAGCCGCCCGAACGTCACGGTCGATGCGGCAACGCTCTGCATGAAGGCGGGCAACTGCGTGATTCTGCGCGGCGGCAAGGAGGCATTTTCCTCGAACACCTGCCTGACGAATATCATGCGCGATGCAGCAGCGGCGGCGGGTCTGCCTGCGGATATCATCCAGCTTGTGCCGGACACGAGCCGCGAGTCCTCGAACCAGCTCATGAAGCTCTCGGAGTATCTCGATGTGCTGATTCCCCGCGGCGGTGCCGGACTCATCAATGCGGTCGCGGAGAATGCGACGGTTCCGGTTATCAAGACCGGTGTCGGCAACTGCCATGTCTTTGTCGATGAATCTGCGGATCTCGAAATGGCGGTGAACATCATCGACAACGGCAAGACGCAGCGTCCGTCCGTGTGCAACGCGGTCGAGACCGTGCTGATTCACCGTGCGGTCGCGGAGAAATTCCTGCCGATGATGAAGGCGAAGCTCGATGAGCACAGCGTCACGCTGCACGGCGATGACGCGGCAAAGCAGGTACTCGGCGAATGCGTGCTGCCGGCGAACGAGGACGACTATGCACTGGAATATCTGGACTATCAGCTTGCGGTGAAGATCGTTGCGGATGTGGACGAGGCAATGGCGCATATTGCGAAGTACGGCACGAACCACAGCGAGTGCATCGTGACAAAATCGCTGGAAAATGCGGAGAAATTCCAGCGCGGGGTCGATGCTGCGGCGGTTTACGTGAACGCCTCTACGCGCTTCACGGACGGCGGCGAATTCGGCTTCGGTGCGGAGATCGGCATTTCGACGCAGAAGCTGCACGCACGCGGACCGATGGGTCTGGACGAGCTGACGACCGTGAAATATCTCATCAACGGCGAGGGACAGATCCGCTGAATATGTTGAATATTTTACGCCCCGGAGCGGTCAGACGACTGCTTCGGGGCTCGTTTTTTGTATGATCGTCTGAACCTGCGGTATTCGGACAGATCGTCTATACCGATCTTGACCGCCGGTAATCGTCAATCGGACAAAGAAAACCGCACTGATACAAAAACAGCCCGCACCGATTGGTTACGGTGCGGGCGCAGTATTCGGAATCAGCAACATCAGAAATGCTTTTTGAAGGAGGTGTTTCATATAATAACCTCCTTATCACATTGCAGATCAATATTATTTAGTGTATAGTTTCTGCTGTAAGGTGACTGCCGAAAACCTTGTAGAAACCGGTCAGTTCCTCATCGGTATAACCGGAAAGCTTCTTCACGCTGTACATAAGGATTGCCTGTGCGTCATAAATGTAAAGCTGACCTTCCTGTTCCAGTCCGAAAACGTGGCTTCTTTGAATCTGCTCATCAGTCAGTTCAATCGGATTTCTGACAAGCACTTGCACATATGCTTGAGCCACAAGCTGTGCATCCGCCACGGTGACCTCGCCGTCGCCGTCAATATCACCGAGCATGTATTCCTTTGCCGGTTCCTCCTCCGCGAAGACCGGCGCAGTGAGTGCCCCGCAGCAAAGCACCGCGGCACTCAGAACTGCAATCATCTTTTTCATAATAAATCCCCTCCTTCTGTGGCTGCGGGCAGAAAATGCTGCCCTGTTCCCGTGCGCTTCTGCTCCTGATTATAATATAACATAATCAAATTGTAAAGTCAATGCACACCTTATACAAATATTCACATTTGCTTTTATATAATTATCCCAAAACGGAACAGCTTCGGTTTTGCTCCCGTGTTTTCATTCTGAGACTTTTTTCACCTCGTTTCCATTGCGTTTTTTTGCATTATGTGATATAATGTAGAAGTAAAACTATAAGCTGATGCACTTCACATGAGAGGAGCCATTTTTATGCTGCTTTACAATTCCCTGACGAGACAGAAAGAGACATTCCGGACCAAAGAGCCGAACAAGGTGAAAATGTACACCTGCGGTCCGACGGTTTATCACTTTGCGCATATCGGCAACCTGCGCACCTATATTATGGAGGACGTCCTTGAAAAGCATCTCGCCGCTTCCGGCTATGACGTCCTGCGCATCATGAACATCACCGACGTCGGACACCTGACCTCAGACGGCGATACCGGCGACGACAAGATGCTCAAAGGCGCAAAGCGTGAGCATAAGACCGTCATGGAGATCGCACAGTATTACACCGACGCGTTCTTCACCGACTGCAAAAAGCTGAATATCAAGCGTCCGGAGATCGTTCAGCCCGCGACCGGCTGCATCGACGATTTCATCGCTGCGGTGCAGAAGCTGCTCGAAAAGGGCTATGCCTATGAAGCGGGCGGAAATGTCTACTTCGACACCTCGAAGCTCGACCAGTATTACCGCTTCCATGATTTCAAGGAGGAAGACCTCGAAGTCGGCGTGCGCGAGGGCGTCGAGGGTGATGCGAATAAGCGCAACAAGGCGGATTTCGTGCTCTGGTTCACCAAGTCCAAATTCGACGATCAGGAGCTGAAGTGGGAGAGCCCGTGGGGGCTTGGGTATCCCGGCTGGCATATCGAATGCTCCTGCATCAGCATGAAATATGCGGGCGAGTACCTTGACCTGCACTGCGGCGGCATCGACAACGTGTTCCCGCATCATACCAATGAGATCGCACAGAGCGAGGCACTGCTGGGTCATGAATGGTGCCCGCACTGGTTCCATGTGCTGCACCTGAACACCAGCAGCGGCAAAATGAGCAAGTCCAAGGGCGAATTCCTGACGGTTTCGCTGCTTGAAGAAAAGGGCTATGACCCGATGGCATACCGGTTCTTCTGCCTCCAGTCGCATTACCGCAAGTCGCTCGTGTTTACGTGGGAAAACCTCGACAATGCACAGAGCGCATATAAGAAGCTCGTCGCAAAAATCCGCACGCTGCTCGACGATACAAGCGCACCGGATGCCGCAAAGAAGGAAGAACTGCTCATGGGCTTCCGTGAGGCAATGGACAATGACCTGAACACCGCACTTGCAGTCACCGCGCTGTACGATGTGCTGAAGGCGGACGCAAGCGGTGCAACTAAGTGCGCGGCGATCGCGGAAATGGACAAGGAGCTTTCGCTGAATCTGCTCGAAGCAGCAAAGGCGCTCGATGCCGAAAAGGACGCTGCACCGGAAATTCCGGCAGAGGTTCTGGCACTGGTTGAGGAGCGTAAGGCTGCCCGCAAGGCAAAGGACTTCGCAAAGGCTGACGCCCTCCGCGATGAGATCGCCGCACTCGGCTGGGAGATTCGCGAAACCCGCGCAGGTACCGAGATCACGAAGAAGTGATGTAAGGGATCTGCGATGCGTTCAAATGGGGACGGCACCCCGTGATCAATCATCGCGCAGCGATACCATATAACATATAAAGGGAGGTGAACGCCTCCGGCGGATTTCAAATGGGGGCGCTGCCCCCAAGCCCCTGCTTAAGGGACAAATGTCCCTTAAGAATCCCACTGTCAGTACAAAGGAGGTTCCGTATATGAAGCAATTTGCGGATGCTGATGCTGCCGTACAGAGGCAACTTGAAGATGATGTATTTAAGTGGGTTCAAACTAAACTGTCCATTGAAGCATTGGACCATAATCCGAGGCTTCCTTTTCCGGACTGCCCTGAAATCGTGACTGAACCCGATTTCTATTCTGAATCTGCGGGTGTGATCGGCGAAATTCATACACATCTCGGAAAGCTGAAGTCTGCTCAGCGGCATAAAGTTGCCGCAGATATTCTAAAAATGACGATGTATGAGAAAGTGATTGGAAAAACGCTCCGGAAATATATTGTCGTTTGCAGTGAAGAAGAATATAAGCAGCTTCAGGGAAATTCACATCTCGCATATGCAATCCGCGTTTTTGACGTTAAAATGATGTACTATCCGTTGAATGACGTGCAGAAGCAGATGCTTTCTGATGCGATGCAGAAGCAGGATTTTTATACCGGTAATTGAATTTGCCTTCGACGGATTAGGAATACATGTATTTTTCAATGGGATTCCAAAGGGACAATGTCCCTTTGGCGAGGTATGGAGCGGAGCTCCATTAACAATCATCGCGCAGCGATACATATAAAGGGAGGTGAACGCCGTGCCGAAGCTGGCAGCGACCGATCTCGTCAAGCAGGTCGGGACAGACAACCCGCCGCAGCTCTATTTCATCTGCGGGGAAGACACCCTGACGGTTACACAGACCGAAAAGCGCATCCGCAAAAAGCTTACGGACGGCGATGCGCTCTCTGACACCGTATTCGACGGGCAGGCGCCCGATCTCGACCGGCTTGCAGATGCGTGCAGCTTCTGCCCGATGTTTCAGCCGTACAATCTCATCATCCTCCGCGACCTTGACCCCGACACGGTTCCGGCTGCGGACATTGACCGCATGATTACAATTTTCGGGGAGATTGCCCCGCAGACGGTCGTACTGGTCGTAATGACCGCGGTTCCTGTGTATGAAATTCGCAGAAATGAGCCGTCGATTTTGCCGAAATTCAAGAAAATCACGACATTCTTTGAGAAAAACGGCGTCCTGTGCATTTGCGAAAAGCGAAATGCAATCACGCTCGGCAAGCAGATCATCGAGCGGGCGAAGCGTCACGGCTCCGAGATCAGCCGGCAGGATGCGGAGGATCTCGCGAACCGCTGCCTCTGTGACAGCACGCTGATTCACACCGAGCTGGACAAGCTGCTTGCCTGCGCGGACGGCGAACCGATTACGCATGAGATGCTTGATGCATTGGTCGCGGCACTGCCTGATGCCGATGCATTCCGGCTGGCGCGGGCGGTCACGGGCGGAAACGGCAAAGCCGCATTCCGTCTGCTGGAACAGCTCACTGCCAAATCGGAGGATACCAAAACAATCCTCGGTCTGCTGACGATCCTGAGCAGCACCTTCACGGATCTCTACCGCGCAAAGCTCGGTCAGGGCGCAGCGAAGCAGCAGCAGGAGATTGCTGCGGATTTCGGCTATCCGAAAAACCGCGAATTTGCGGTCAGAAATGCAATGCGCGACTGCGGTTCGATGAGTCTGCCGCAGCTGCGAACCTGCATCCGCATTCTGCGCATGACCGACAAAAACTGCAAATCGACCAAAACCCCGCCGCGGATGCTGCTCGAACAGGCGATTGTCCGGATGCTGCGCGTCCGGCGTGACGGAACGGAGGTTACCGAATGAGCCGCCGCCGGATCGTCCCTGCAATCGTCGTTGAGGGGAAATACGACAAGATCAGACTGGAAAATATCGTGGATGCGGTGATTCTGGTGACAGGCGGCTTCCGGATCTACCATAACCGCGACCTGCTCGCGCTCATCCGGCATTACGCCGAAACGACCGGCATCGTCATTCTCACAGATGCCGATGCCGCAGGCTTTCAGATCCGCGGCTTTCTCAAGGGTGCGATTCCGGAAGGGAAAATTTACCATGTCTACGTTCCCGGCATTCACGGCAAGGAACGCCGCAAGCGCGAACCCTCTGCGGAAGGGCTGCTCGGCGTCGAGGGCATGGACGATGCCGTGCTGATGCAGGCGCTCGAACGTGCGGGCGTCTTCGACGAAACACCGCCCGACCGTCCCAATGACATTACCCCTGCCCTGCTTTATACATACGGGCTTGCCGGAACACCGGACTGTGCCGCAAAGCGTCAGGTGCTGCTCTCGGCGCTCGCGCTTCCGCCGCATCTTTCGACACGCGGCTTGTGTGAGGTGCTCGGCACAATGACCTGTGCAGCGGAGCTGCCTGCGTTTTTGCAGGTGCATATGCCCGCTGAGAACGGGAAGGCGGCGGCATTATGACACTGACCTCCCTCCCGATGATCCTCTACGTTTTACCCGTCATCACGGTTCTGACAATTCTGGTGCCGCCGAAGCGAAAACAGGGCGTTCTCGCACTCGGCGGGCTTAGCTATGTTTGGCTGAGCGGCGGCTTTCCGGCGCTGACGATCTTCCTGCTGATGACCGTGAGCGCATGGCTGATTCTGCGGCTTCAGCCGGTACGGACAGAGGAGAAGCAGCGGCAGGCGGAAGGCTGGATGTATGCCGGCGTCGGTCTTCAGATCCTCTGGCTGCTGCTGGGCAAGCTCCTTCTGCCGAAAATGTCGCTGATTCCGCTGATTATCTGCGCCATGCAGAATACGGAATACATCTGTGCCAGAACAAACCGGCAGGTCTCAATTCCGGCGCTGTTTCCGTTTTTCTGTTATTCATCGGAGATGCCGCGCATGTTTGCCGGACCGCCGATGCACCCCGATGCCTCGGAGAACATGTGGCAGCAGCGGAATCTCAATGCTGAAAACATCGGAGCGGGCGCGGCACTCTACATCCGCGGGCTGTTTCAGCTCTCCTGTCTGACGCTGCCGATGCAGCATCTGCACGCGGCACTGAAGCAGCTGCTTCCGCACGGCTCGATTGCCGATACGTGGCTGATGATCGCGGTCTACTATTTCGCGGTCTATTTCGGACTGAAGGGCGCTGCACAGCTCGGACAGGGCATCGCGAAGATGACCGGACTGGACTACCCTGACAGTTTCGATTCACCGATTCTTGCCGGAACGCAGTACGGCTTCTGGACACGGTTTCTGACACCGGTTTCAAAGTGGTCACAGCGTGTGCTCTGCCCCGACCGCACTGCCGATGCGGGCAGCTACTTTGCCCGCGCCGCACTGACAATGGGCGGGCTGGGGCTGATGCTCGGCACGAATGTCGGCGGCATTCTCTGGGGCGTCTGCTGTGCATTGGTTCTGACCGGCGAGCGGATGCTGAATCCCAAATGGATCGCGCAGATTCCGCTGACGGCACGGCGCATCATGCAGGCGGTCTTTGTGCTGTTTTTCCTCGGCATGCTCCGCAGCGAAAGCCCTGCCGAGCTGATCGGTTTCTTTGCCGGACTGACCGGCAGCAACGGTCTGATGTTCAGCAGAACCGCCGGATATTTCATCAAGAATTACTGGTTTACCATTCTGCTCTGCTTTGCCGCGCTGTTCCCGGTCCGGAAGACCGTGCTGAAGGCTGCACAGAAGAAAAAATGGCAGCGTACCGCGGTACAGATCCTTGGATTTTGTCTGGAAGCGGTGATGCTTACGATGAGCATGGCGGAGCTGATGAGCAATTACCTGCGCGGCTGACGGAATTCCGCACAGCAGGCACTATGATCTGATCGCACATTCCAAAGATAGAAAGGTACGAATACAAATGGAACAGTTTACCCCGAAGGATTTTGAAATCTTTGACATGCACGGCCATATCTTCCCGCATAAGATCAGCGAGAAGGCGACGGATTCAATCGGGAAATTCTATGATATCACCATGCATTATTCGATCGGAGAGTCGGAGCGGCTGCTCGAAGCAGAAGCACAGATCGGCACCAAACGGATGCTGGTCTGCTCCGTCGCGACGACTCCGCATCAGGTCGTGTCGATCAACGATTTCATTCATGAGGAGAGTACCAAGCATCCGGAGATGATCCCGTTTGCCGCAATGCACGGCGATTTCCCCGATATTGCCGGCGAAATCGACCGCGTGATCGCAATGGGCTTCAGAGGTGTCAAGCTGCATTCCGATTTCCAGCGCACCCCGCTTGACAGCCCGAAATCCTACCGCATCTACGAAGCGATCGAGGGCAGACTGCCGGTTCTGGTGCATATGGGAGACTACCGCCACGATTATTCGCACCCGACCATGCTGGTCAAGGTCATGCGGGATTTCCCGAACCTGAAGGTGCTGGCATCCCATCTGGGCGGCTTTGCCGCATGGGATGAGGCGGAGGCAGTGCTGAAAAGCAGCGACAACATCCGCTTTGACACGAGCAGTGCGATCGGCTTGATGTCGCCGGAACGCGCCGTGCGTCTCATCCGGCACTACGGCACCGATTACTGCATGTTCGGTTCGGATTTCCCGATGTGGGACCCGAAAAAGGAAGCAGAAATCCTGCTTTCGCTCGGCTTTACCTATGACGAGTACAAGAAAATGTTTTCTGAGAACGCCAAGGCGTTCATAGGACTGTAAGTCATGAGCCGCCATCATCGCTACCGGATTCGTCATCATTACCGCTCGCATATGCCGATGTCGGAGGAGCAGCGGAAGAACGGCGCACGCATCATGAAGATCGTGCTTGCTGTCGTGGCAGCGTTCTTCGCCGCACTGTTCATATACCGTTATATCGCAAACAGCTACATCAAGCAGGTGCGGCGTATGGCGATCACCGATTATCCTGATGCGGAGCTGGTGCAGGTCAGTGAAGGTGCAGCCCTGTTCCCCGACCGTGTCCGCGCAGTGTTCTGGGATCGGGAATATCAATTCCTGTTCCTTCAGGATTATCTGCGCGAGGGATTACAGCCGGTCAGAGGCTCGGAATCACCGGAATCACGGGAGCGCCGGCTCACCTACCGCAAATTCTGCGATCAGTGCATTGCGGCGCTCTCAAAGCTCACAAGCGCCGATTATTCGGTATATTATGACACGAATCTGCGCGGCTTCAGCGTGCTGACAACGGAAACAGACCCCGAAAAGCTCAATGCGATGCTGCACGGACTTCAGGCGATGAAGCCCGCATACCCGCTGCGGTTCAGCATCGTAAGCTGCCCCGCAGAGCTCTGCGAGATCATCCGGAGCGGCGACCCCGCAGCCGTCATGAAGGATCCGAGACTCGCGGTTGAGGCGGACAATATCACACAGGGCGAGGTCATGCTGCTGCGCATGTGTGCGGATGAACTGATAACCGCGCTGGGCGGCGACTGGACGAATTCGCTTGAATACAGCGATCATACGGAAAGCGGCGTCCCTGCGGACTACCGTGCAGCGGATTATATGCCGGAGAACGCTGCCTATGCGGTCACGGAGCTGGAAAGCAAGACCGGTCAGGATACCGCAGATCTGCGATGCTGGAGCGTCAACACCAGAACATAAAAAGGAGAAGAACCTTATGCTGATATCCTGCACAGGAATCAACAAGTTTTATCAGGATAACCATGTGCTGCGTTCCGTATCGCTGACCGTAGAGAATCAGGACCGCATCGGTCTGGTCGGTGACAACGGCTGCGGCAAATCGACCTTTCTGCGCGTGCTGACGGAGCAGGAGCTGCCCGATGCCTTTGAGCATGACGAACCGGCAATCGCGAAGGCACCGCATCTGCGCATCGGCTATCTGGCGCAGAATGCCGGACTGGACGGTGCAAAGACTGTCCGCGAGGAGATGACCGATGCCTTTGCACCGCTGCTCGCCGCGAAGGAAACGATGCGGGAGCTGGAGCAGAAAATGGAGCATACCCCGCTGACCGATGACGAAGCGGACGAATATTCCCGCCTCAGCGCTTTCTTTGAGACCAATGACGGCTACACGACCGATGTGCGCATCCGGACGGTACTGTACGGCATGGGGTTCTCCGAGCAGGAGCTGGACCGGACGATTTCCGGCTTCTCCGGCGGTGAAAAGACACGGCTCGCACTCTGCAAGCTGCTGCTGGAATCCCCCGATCTGCTGATTCTCGACGAGCCGACGAACCACCTGGACTTCCAGACGGTCGGCTGGCTGGAGGATTACCTCAAAAGCTGGCGCGGCGCCCTGCTGATCGTCAGCCACGACCGCTTCTTCCTCGACCGCCTCTGTACGAGCATCTGCGAGCTGGAACGCGGTCAGATGACCCGCTATAAGGGAAACTACACCGCCTTTACAAAGCTGCGTGCGGAATCCCGCGAGCGGCAGCAGAAAGAATATGAGGCACAGCAGCGCGAAATTGCAAAGCTGGAGGACTATGTCGCACGGAACAAGGTGCGCGCCTCGACCGCGAAATCCGCGAAATCACGCGAGAAGCAGCTCGAAAAGATCGAGCGCATCGACCGTCCGTACAGCGCAGCAAAGACCGCAAGGCTTCAGTTCACCTACGCCGTCACCCCGCCGATTGACCTGCTGGAAGTCCGGAATATCGACCTGACCGTCGGCAAGGGCACACAGCAGAAAACGCTCATGGAGAATATCTCCTTCACGGTTCGCCGCGGCGAGAAGCTCGGCATCATCGGAGAAAACGGCGCGGGCAAATCCACGCTGCTGAAGGTGCTGCGGAATATCCTGCCGCACAAGGGACTGGTGCGCTGGGCTGCCGGCACGCGGCTTGGCTGCTTCGAGCAGGAGAGCGAGAGTCTGAATCCGTATGCGACCGTGTTCGATGAGCTGCACGACCGCTACCCGATGCTCAGCGATTTCGAGGTGCGGAGCCTGCTGGGACAGGTGCGGCTGACCGGCGAAAATGTGTTCAAGGAGACCGGCGTGATCTCCGGCGGCGAGCGTGCGAAGCTGTGCTTTGCCATTCTCATGATGGAGCACGGCAATGTACTGCTGCTGGACGAGCCGACAAACCACCTCGACCTCTCCACAAAGGAGATTCTTGAGCAGGCACTCAGCGAATTCGACGGCACGATTCTGTTTGTCAGCCATGACCGCTACCTGCTGGAACGCATCGCGGACAATCTGCTGGTGCTGGGGGACGGAAAAGCCGAGCGGTTCAAAGGGCGCTTCTCCGCATATCAGGAGCAGATCCGCCGGAAAACCGAAGCGGAGCAGACTGCTGCCGCAGAGGAAAAGCAGAAGAAAGCTGCCGAAGCACAGAAAGCCGGCTTCCGCTCGAAGGAGCAGCGTGCGCAGGAGGCAAAACGACGCGCCGAACAGAAGCGCATCGAGCAGGAGATCGACAGCCTTCAGGCGGAGCAGGATGCCCTTCAGGCATCGCTGACTGATCCGGAAATTGCCGGAAATTACGAAAAAATGCAGGCGCTCTGTGCGCGGCTGGAGGAGATCCGGCAGCGGCAGGATGACCTGCTGGAAGAAATGATTCTGCTGGAGGAATAACGACGGCAGAAGCGGAGGATTATTATGAAACATCGTATGACATGTCTGATTGCAGCAGGCATCCTTGCGGGATGTTCCCTGCTCACAGGCTGCGGATCGGGATCATCCGCGGCAGCATCATCCGCAGAGGAAGAAATGCCCTACGGTTCGACCCTGACGCACAATACGCAGACGGCAGTTGCGGTACAGTATGACAACCGCTTTCTGGACGACGATCTGGTTCAGACCGTTGCGCGGTACTACCATGCGCTTCAGGAGAATCAGCCGGAAGAATACTCTGAGGTGATCTTCGCCCCGTACCATGACTACGAGCTGAATACGCTCTATGAGGGGCTCATCAGTGACACGATCATCGTCGCAAATGCCAATCAGGTCATGAAGCAGTATTACGGCAAGGAGTGTGACATTGCACTGGTCGATATCACCAATGCCGTGACCGCGGACAACATCGACCCGATCCGTGACGGCACGAAGAATATGCTCATCACGCTGGCAGGCGACGAATCCATCGAAAACTTCGAGGAAGACCTGACCGCGCTGTATCAGCTGGAGCTGACGCTCTATCTGACCGATAAAGGGTCCGGCGTCCATTCCGAAACGGAATTCCCGATCAGCGGCGAGATCCTTTATGCCGCGCAGTACCGGAATAAATGGTATGTATTCCTGCTGAATACTGCGTTCACTGCGGAATCCGGCTCGGAGGACGCATCATCTGAGGAGAGTGCAAATGATAACAAGTAAACTGAAAGCCGGCTGCGCGCTCTGTGCCGCCGCCATGCTGCTGTGCTGTGCAGGCTGCGGAAGCAAAAAGGATACCGGAAGCTCCGCGGCGGCATCCTCTGCGGCAGAATCCTCCGCAGCAGAGGACGGCGTGCATGTCATCGCAGCGGACGAGGTCGATGCTGACCTTGCCGCCTGTGTCAAAGCATATTTCGATGCCCTTGACCGCAAGGACTACGATGCATTTCTCAAAACGCTCTATCCGCCCTACAAGGAAGCCTATCACAAGATGCTTGAGGCGGAAGGCGTGAAGCCGGAGGATGATTTCCTTCGCATGAGCAGACGCTTCGATGAGGACGGCTATGAGAGCTGGTCGCTGACCGAGCTGACGCTTTCTTACTATGAAAACGAGGAGAGCACCGTTGAAAATTACTTCAGCCGGTATATTGAGGGCGAATACTTCGATGAAAAGTTCGCGGAGGACTGCAAGGCGGACTGCACCGAAATGCACGATGTGATCTTCTCCCTCTCTGCGCTGTACGAAGGCGACAAAGAACCGGTCACGGTCGTGGATAACGTCGGCATTCTCGCCGTGAAAAACAAGGACGGCTGGTACGTCTTCGGCTGAACGGAGGCACATAATGGAACAGCAATACGATCCTGCGGCACTCGAAGCCACATACCGCGCGCTTGCTTCCGGTGAACCGAGAATGCGGGCAATCCGTGCAGCGGCAAGCAGTGCGGAGCAGAACGGCGATACGGAAAATGCCCTGCACTTCCACCATACGCTCATCAGAGAATCTGTTTTCTCCGGCGACCGCTTTCAGGCGCTGATTGACTTTCCGCAGTATCTCACGCTGGTTCACAGCGATCCGGCGCTCGAACGCGAGTGGGCGCATACCTCACTCTGGCTGTTCAAGTGGATCGTGGAAGCCTCGACCGAATTCTATCAGATCGAAAAGAAGCAGGTGCTTGCGTGGTTTTCGGAATTCCGGCGGGAACTGTCAAAGCAGGGTTATTCGCTGAAGCCGTTTTATGAGAAGCGCGCGATCTTTTTCTATTACTGCGACCGCGCAAGGCTGTATATGGATTATGCAGATTTTCTGGACGCACCGATGGATGAGATGTGCGACGGAGAGGCGGACGAGCTGAATACCGCCGTCCGCTGGGAGCTGGAATTCGGATCAAGAGAAAAGGGTCTGCGCACTGCGGAAAAGATCATCAGCAAGAATATGCAGTCGGATGAGATCCCCGCGACAACCTACGGCTACCTGCTTCGCGATGCCGCGCGGCCCGGCGAAACAGAACGTGCTGCGGAATATGCGCAAAAGCTGCGGGGATTTTGCAGCGGAGCGCGCTTCCGGCTGGAACAGACCGGTCTGCTGCTGGAATACGATGCCAAAACCGATCCGGCGAGAGGGTACCGCTTCTATCTGAGCAATCAGAATCTGCGCGAGAATCTGCGAAATCCGCTGCTCTGTTTCCGCTTTGACTGCGGTGCCGCAGTCCTGCTCCGTGCAGCGGCAGATGCCGGTGTGACTGACGACCCCGACGCACTGCGCGAAGCGGCGGCACAGTACCGTTTGCAGGCACAGTCTGCCGCAGAGAAATTCGATGCGCGAAACGGCTCCGATTTCTTTGCCAGTGCGCTGCACGGTGCGCTCGAAGGGGTGTGATCATATCAGCGTTCTTCACATTCCGGTCGAATGCAGCGGGGAAATGCCGCTGGGGGCATATCTGCGCACCTGTGCAGGGATCTCCGCGCACATGCTCAAGCGGCTGAAGGCGGTTCCGGACGGCATGACCCGAAACGGCGTGCATATCCGAAGCATTGATCCTGTGCGCAGCGGCGATGTCATTCGCCTTCACTTTCCCGAAGCCGCGACCCAGCAGCCCAATCCTGCGCTGGATGTTCCGGTCGTGTACGATTCCGCACAGCTTCTTGTCTGCGACAAGCCCGCCGGCATGCCGGTGCATCCGTCCATGCTGCACCGCGATGACACCCTCGCAAACTGGTTCGCCGCGGTATATCCTGACTGCGGCTTTCACCTCGTCAACCGGCTCGACCGCAATACCTCCGGTCTCTGCCTGATCGCCAAGACCGCTTATGCTGCCAATGCCCTGCGCGGACAGGTGGAAAAACGCTATTATGCGCTGACACCCGCCGGATTGACCGGTTCGGGGACGATCGACGCGCCGATCGCAAGAGAACAGGAATCCGTCATCACCCGCTGCGTCCGTGCAGACGGCAGACATGCCGTCACGCACTATCGGGTGCTGGAATCCGCACCGGACTGTACCTTGCTGGAGCTGATGCTCGAAACCGGAAGGACGCATCAGATCCGCGTTCATCTCGCGCATATCGGCTATCCGCTGCTCGGCGATGATCTCTACGGCGGAGACTGCTCTGTGCTGAAAATCCATGCGCTGCACTGCGGAATGCTGCGCTTTCCGGATCCGGCAAACGGTGAGATACAGACAGTCACGGCTGCATTGCGCAATGACATGAATGAATGCCTGAAAGGACACATACGATGAAACATCCGTTGAATTTACGAGATACAGATCTGCTTTTTGAACGCATCCGCCGGAATCCGAAGCAGAAGGTCGCACGGAATATTCTGATTCTGCTGCTGATTTTTGCAGGCTATTTTCTGGTCACCGCAATCACGGAATCATTGATTATGACCATTGTCGCTCCGCCCCATGTTGATGTGCAGATGCAGGGCGGCAGCATTTCAGCCGATGTGAAGATGACACCGGATGATGTGCGGAATATGCTGTACATGACGCTGGTAAGCATTGCGCTGACCTTTGTATTCTGCTGCTGCATCGAGTCACGCGGTGTGCGGACAATGGGTCTTACAAAGCGCCGTGCCGTGCCGGATTATCTGATCGGCATTCTGCTCGGTCTCGGTCTGATGACTGCGACGGTCATGATTGCATGGGGACTCGGCGGCGTGACCTATCAGGGCACAGTGTCCTCGGTTCCGGTGCAGCCGATGCTGCTGTTTATCGGCGGCTGGATGATACAGGGCTTCAGTGAGGAGCTGACCTTCCGCGGCTATCTGACGGTGTCCGCCGGAACGTATCACAGCCCTGTGACAGCGGTCGCGGTCAGCTCGCTCGCTTTTGCCGCAGCGCATCTGAGCAATGACGGCATCTCGGTATTTGCATGCGTCAATCTGACGCTGTTCGGTATGCTGGCGGCACTGCTGTTTCTGCGTACCGACAGCATCTGGTGTGTGGCTGCGCTGCATTCCTTCTGGAATATGGCACAGGGCAATGTCTTCGGGCTGAAGGTCAGCGGAATTGATGTCGGGGTGACATTCTTCCGCTTTGATATGGTCGCTGACAAGGACTGGGTCAACGGCGGCGGATTCGGTCTGGAGGGCGGCATCGCGACAACGATTGTGATGTCGCTCGGCATTCTGGTGATTTTCCTGCTGCCGCAGCGTCAGCCTGAGCAGCTTCCGCCCGTGCCGCAGATGCCGCCGTATATGGCGCCGCAGTTCCCGATGCCGGTCTATCCGCAGCAGATGCAGCAGTATCCGCAGCAGCCGGTCTACCCGCAGGCACCGATGCAGCAGTATCCGCAGCAGCCGGTCTACCCGCAGGCACCGATGCAGCAGTACCCGCAGCAGCCCGGCTATCCGCAGACACCGATGCAGCAGTATCCGCAGCAGCCGGTCTACCCGCAGCCGCCGGTACCGCCGCAGCAGCAACCGCCTGATACAATGTAAGAAAGGAGCATTCTTATGAAAAACAAGGACAAAAAGATTGTCGGCGGTATCTCCGCCTCACTGGTTCTTCTGGTGCTTGGTCTGGTTCTCGCGATCTGGCCGCATATGACAGTCACAATCATCGTGCGTGCAGCAGCCATTGCACTGATGATCTTCGGTGCGCTCCGGCTGATTGCCGGACTCGGCAACAAGGAGCGCTCGCTCTCACAGAATGCATCGCTGGGCGTTGCCGGCATCATCATTCTTGCAGGATTTATCCTGTTCTGGATGCCCCGCGTCATCAAGAACCTGATCCCGCAGGCGCTGGCACTCGTCATTCTCGCGCTCGGTATCATCTCACTGCTCAGTGTCCTCAACGGCAAGGACCGCGGCGATACCCGCTGGAAAGCAAAGCTCGTCCTGCCGATTATCTCGATCTGCGGCGGTCTGTTCATTCTCATGAATGCAGACCTTGTCGCGAATACCGGCATCCGCATTGTCGGAATTTTCCTTGTGTATCAGGGCGCCTCGCAGCTGTTCCTCGATGTCACAAAGAAATAAACGCAAAGCATGATACGCCCCGCACGGTTTCATTCTCCGTGCGGGGCGTATTTTATGGTTCATATATGAATTCTATCCGGTCATAATCAGTTTCGTCTGTCCACATTTCAATAACATCGGTACTTCCGATTTCGGTCAGTCCTGTTGCACTTGAGCTGAAGAACCCGTAGTCTGCATCAATGATTTTATCCCCTTTGTAAAACAGTATTTTAAATTCAGAAAAGCTGCCGATGTTTTCTTTTACCTGTTTTACAGATATATATAATTTATCATCAACCCGATCATACCTCTCCATTTCAACGGCATTCCGATCGCCGCTGAGGAAGGCGTTACTCTTGAACTGAACAGAAACCTTCATTGTACAGTCTGATACATCACTGTCGAAGTAAAAATAAAAGTAATTATCTTCGCCTGCTGTAATTGTGATTTCATCCGAGCTTTTGTTAACTACGCTTCCGTCACTTGCGTATGCGATAATTGTTGCTTCAACCGTTGTATTCTTTTTGGCAGTAATCTTGTCAATCACGATTGTATCACCGATTATATTTTTTATTGTCGCTGAATTTACAAGATCATAATACTGGTTGTTCTCATAGGTTTCATCAGAAGACAATGAATTTGATGATAAAGAACTGCCTGTTCCGGCTTGGGACGCCTTTTGCCCTGAAATGGTTTTATCCTTGCCACTGCCTGCATTACTTGGCTCAATCAAGATAACGGCTAGTATTAATATAAACAGGATCAGACCTGTCCTTTTCTTTTTCGGTGCTTTTGTCTGTGGAGTCGGCTGAACAACTTGTGTTTGCGCATACGGAGTTATACCTTCAGGAGACTGCTCTCCAGTCGGCATTCCGCAATAACCGCACATTGGCATGCCTTCCGGGTATTCTTTTCCACAATTCTGACAAAATGGCATACTGTCACTTCCTTTCATTTCAATTCCCTATGAGTTGGTAATTTGATTATACCGCAATTTGCAGTAAATTGTCAAGATGATAAAGAAATTCTGTGCGTTTTCACAAATTGAGCATCTCAAATCACTGCAATATGCAGTATACCGAATACAATAATTTGCGGTGTGGTATATTGAATTCATCCGATGAAAGGGGAATTCAGAATGATTTACCAACGAATCCGCGATCTACGGGAGGATGCCGATCTGAAGCAGCGCGATGTCGCCGCCTATCTTCACTGTTCTCAGCAAGTATACAGTAATTACGAGCTCGGTCAGCGTGACATCCCGACAACAATCTTGATTGCTCTTGCGGAACTGCATCACACAAATGTGGACTATCTGCTTGGCTTGTCTGCTGTCCGCAGTTATTATGCCGACCTAAAATAAAAAGGAGAAACACACGCCGCAGCGTTCAAGCGAAGCTGGCGTGTGTTTTTTTCGTTCTAAATCCCGCGGGACATGCATAGAATATACCAAACACACGCAGACTCCATACCCTGCGTCAAAACGGAGGATGATTCTATGCAAACAAATGAATGGCTGGTTCGGCGGGAGGCGGTGTATGTCCCCGCGCAGATGCCTGAGGCAGTGCAGGAGCAGAGCGTCGAGCTGGATTATGTTCTGCCGGACTACTACCCTGACTTTTTCCGGCTGCTGCACTGCTCTGCCGACACGCACATCACCGGACAGGAGCTGACTGACGGTGTGCTGCAATACACGCTCCGGGTGACGGTGCATGTGCTGTACTGCGGCGAGCAGTCGAATACCGTGCAGGCGGTCACGCAGCAGCTCACCTACACCAGACAGTATCAGATCCCGCCCGATGCCGCTGCCCTGCCGGACTTCCGGCTCACCGCGGAACCTTCCTACATGAACTGCCGGGCGGTCAGTCACCGGCGCATCGACCTGCGCGGCGCTGTCCGGATCCGGATTCGCGGGACGGGCGAACTGCCGCGTGAGGTGCTGTCCGGCGCGGAGGGGCTGCATGTGCAGTGCCGCGCCGAGACTGTCCGCTGCATCACGCAGGTTCTGCGGACACAAAAGCGCTTTGTGCTCTCCGAGGAGATCCGGATTCCGCCGGAACAGCCCGCGCTGCTTTCCGTCCTGCGGGAGCAGACTGCGCTCAGCATTTCTGAGACACGCATCGTTGCAGGAAAGCTCGTAATCAAGGGAGAGGCGGCGGTGTCGCTGCTCTACACTGCCGAGTCCGGCATCGAAACAATCACCGCGTCATTCCCCTTCAGTCAGATTGCAGAACAGGATGGGCTGACAGACGAGATGCCCGCCGCGGTCAGGGCATCGCTCTCTGAGCTGCTGCTTACACCGGAATCGGAAAACGACGGCAATATCCGGCTGATGCACTGCGATATGCAGATTACCCTGCACTGCGAGGCAGTCCGCACCGGAGAGACCGCGCTGCTCAGCGATCTCTATTCCACCGTGCATCCCGTCACCTTGCAGGCAGAGGACATTCCGCTGCTGCGGGAACCTGCTGAGATCAGCGAGACATTCCGGATCAAAAGCAGCCTGACCAAACCTGATTCCGTGCTCACACGGGTCTATGCCGCATGGGCGGAGCCTTCCGGCATCGCGCTGTCCGCAGATCCGGCACAGGAAACCGGCGCGGTTCTCTCCGGCGTCCTGCACTGCTGTGTGCTGGCGGCGGATGAAGCCGATCATCCGCTGATGCTGGAGCAGGATGAGCCGTTTACATGGGCGCTCCCGTCGGTTTCGGCAGAGCAGGAGCTGCCGCCGGTCACTGTCCGCAGCTGCACATACACGCTGTCGGGTTCCGATACGGTCTCGCTTCAGGCAGAGCTTGCGGTCAGCGGAACCGTTCTGAAGCAGGGCACATGCAGACTGCTCACGGAGGTCTCCGTTGACAGCAGCGAACGCCTGCCGGCAGAGGATGACTATGCACTCCGGCTCTATTTCGGACAGCCGGAGGAATCACTCTGGGATATTGCGAAACGGTATCACACGGCGCCGGATGCAGTGCGCGAGGAAAATGCGCTCGCAGAGGACACGCTCGGCGCTGCGCAGATGCTGCTGATCCCGAACGTGAAATAACCGAACCGGAGGGCTGAATTATGAATGATATTTATGCTGATATCGCAAAGCGCACGGGCGGCGATATCTATATCGGCGTGGTCGGACCGGTCCGCACCGGAAAATCCACGCTCATCAAACGGTTTATGGAAGCGCTGGTGATCCCGAACATCGCAGATGATGCCAGACGCGGCAGGGCAACCGACGAGCTGCCGCAGAGCGCAGGCGGGCGGACGATCATGACCACAGAGCCGAAATTTGTGCCGGAGCATGCCGTGGACATCACCCTGCCGGACGGTGCGGAATGTGCTGTCCGCATGATCGACTGCGTGGGCTACATCGTACCGAGCAGTCTGGGGTATATCGAAGAAGAAGCGCCGCGCATGGTGAAAACGCCGTGGTTTGACGAAGCCGTGCCGTTCAATATGGCGGCGGAGGTCGGGACGCAGAAGGTCATCACCGAGCATTCAACCGTCGGGCTGGTCGTCACGACCGACGGCTCCGTGACGGATATCCCCCGCGCGGAATATGCCGCGGCAGAGGAGCGGGTCATTACCGAACTTCAGGCGCTCGGAAAGCCCTTTGTTGTGCTGCTGAACTGCGTTGAGCCGGAATCGGATGCCGCACAGACGCTTGCGGCGGAGCTGGAGACACAGTACGGCGCGCCGGTGCTTGCGGTCAGCTGCCTGACGCTCGATGAGGACACGATCCGCATGATCCTCTCAAAGCTGCTCGATATGTTCCCGATCCGTGAGATCAGCGTTGAGACTGCGGCATGGCTGCCGGCGCTCCCGAAGGGACACTGGCTCAAGGAGACCGTGTTCGATGCCGTCCGGCAGGCGGCACAGGGGCTGCGGGTTATGCGCGATGCACGCGGAATGTGTTCGGTGCTCTCCGCGTGTACCCATATTCAGGAGGCGGAAATCCGGCGCATTGCACTCGGAACAGGCAATATTGTTCTGCGGCTGACCCTCGACCCCGCCCTGTTTTACCGCATTCTCGGTGAGGAGACCGGCATTGAGATTCACAGCGAAAATGAGCTGTTCCCCGTGCTGATGGAGCTGTCCCGCATCAAGCGTGCCTATGAGCGCATCCAGCCCGCACTCTCGGAAGCCGAAGCGACCGGCTACGGCATCATCATGCCGGAGGCGAATGAGCTGACACTGGAAGAACCGGAAATGATCCGGCAGGGCGGCAGATACGGCGTGCGGCTGCGGGCATCTGCTCCGTCGCTTCACATCATGCGCGCCGGCATTCAGACAACTGTCAGTCCGATCGTCGGCAGCGAGAAGCAGAGTGAGGAGCTGGTGCTGTATCTGCTCCGTGAATTTGAGGAGAATCCCGCAAAGATCTGGGAATCCAACATCTTCGGAAAGTCGCTGCACGAGCTGGTGAATGAAGGACTGCACACGAAGCTCAGCAAAATGCCGACCGAAGCGCGCCTGAAATTGCAGGAGACACTCGAACGTGTCATCAACGAGGGGTGCAGCGGACTGATCTGCTTCATTCTGTGACCGAAAACGCCGCCCGATTTTTCATCGGGCGGCGTTTGGTATTATTTGGATCTTGCAATCAGCGATTCCCATGCAGTTGTTTTGCCCGCAAGAGTATTGACATAGTATTGCAGGATGAACTGCGCGTCCTCCGCGCCGATTTTACCGTCGGAATTCACATCCGCAGCTTTCTTCTGTGCGTCTGTGAGGGTGCCGGTCTTGCCGGCGAGTGTATTGACATATGCCTGAAGCGCGAGCTGTGCGTCCTCCGCACCGATCTTCTCGTCGCCGTTTGTATCGCCGCGCAGCAGCTCACCGAGCACACGGAACGGGATATTTTCCTCCTTCGCGTAGCTTTCGGCATAGGAGCCGGTATTGCCGAAAATTGTCACGTCGGGGCAACTGTTGAACACCATATCGCCGATCTCGGTCACGCTGTCCGGAATCACGACACGCTTCAGCGCCGTGCACTGATAAAACGTCTGAAAAGCGATGCTTGTTATGCTGTCCGGAATCGTAATGTCGGTCAGTGCGGAGCAGCCCTTGAACGCATAACTCTCGATGCTTGTCACACTGTCGGGGATTGTGATGCCGGTCAGCGCGGAGCAGCCCTCGAACGCCAGCTGACCGATGTTTGTCACGCTGTCGGGAATCGAAACGTCGGTCAGCGCGGAGCAGCCCTCGAACGCCAGCTGACCGATGTTTGTCACGCTGTCGGGAATCGAAACGTCGGTCAGCGCAGTGCAATTCCGAAACATCTGCTCGCCGATGCTTGTCACACCTTCCTGAAATGTCACGGCTTTCAGTGCGGGACATTTCAGGAATACATAGTTGCCGAAGGTTGTCACGCTTCCGGGAATTGTGACCTTGGTCAGCTTCTTGCAGTCTCCAAACGCCATTTCGTCAATGACAGTCACGCTGTCAGGAATTGTGACGCCGGTCAGATCGCTGCCTTCAAATGCGCGAATGACGATCTTTGTTACGCCCTGCGGAATCTTCACATCGCCGGTGCAGGCTTTGCCGTCAATGACAATCTGATTGACAATCACGAGCGGATTTTCTTGCTGCTTTTGTTTGAGCCACGGCGTTTCATAAAAAACATCTCTGTCGAATTGGGTCACGGTCTTGGGAATTGTGACATCAGTCAGCCGGATGCATATGCCGAACGCTGTCAAACCGATCTCGGTTACGCCCTCCGGAATCACAACGCGTTCCAATTTGAAGCAGCAATAACACAAGTGTTCGCTGATGCGCGTCACACCCTTCGGAATCGTGATGCTTGTCAGGCCGGAGTACGCAAACGCATAATCGCCGATGCTTGTCACACTGTCCGGAATCGTGAGGCTTGTTATCTGAGAGCATCCGTCAAATGCATTCTCGCCGAT
This sequence comes from uncultured Ruminococcus sp., assembly GCA_946531975.1. Taxonomy (GTDB): domain Bacteria; phylum Bacillota; class Clostridia; order Oscillospirales; family Ruminococcaceae; genus Firm-04. The sequence goes on from CAMNAY010000002.1 coordinate 23,360, forward strand.
CACTGTAATACTGTCAGGGAGCGTGATGCTTTTCAGCCCGACACGCTCATAAAATGCACTGCGGCAAATTTCGGTCACAGGCTTTCCGTCAATCTCCGCAGGGAGCGTCACCTCTGCGGGCAGGTCATCGGTGTGACCGATGACGGCAGCATGATCGTCCTCAATGCGGTACTTCACCCCGTCATAAACAGAAACCGCGGCAAAAGCTGTGATCGCAGCGTCCTGCATCACGTCCGATACCAGCGCCGCCGCGCCTGTGCATGCAAGCACACCCGCACAGAGCATCGCGATTGTTCGCTTCATCTTCATCATACTCATCCTTTCCGATTCTCAGCAAGGCAAAAGTTTGCATTCAGATTATAGCATAAATTGCGGAAAAGGTCAATAAGAGCGAACAAATAGATTTCCGGAGGCAAACATGGGCACGAAATCGGAATCGGACACTGCCGGAAGCTGCCTCTGTGCAGAAGCGCACGATTGGACAGTCATTGAGACAATAGCTAATTGCAAAATAGTCCTGTTTATGCTAGAATAATAATGGTGTACGGTGCATTGCACCGTGAAACGGGACACCAATGAAATTTACGGGCATTCTATTTTTTCAGAGGGGGCATTTCAATGTATAATCGGCATTTCAGACGCGGAATGGCTGTTCTTGCAGCCGCCGCACTGCTCGGCACTGCCGTACCGGTCTCCGGTATGCAGGCGTCCGCAGCAACCAAAGACATCTCGAATACGATGAACTGGGGCACGCTCCGCATCGGCGGCGGCGGCTTTGTCTCCGGTATCGTCACAGGCAAGAAAGTCATGTATGCGCGTACCGACGTCGGCGGCGCTTACCGCTACAACTACGACACCGAATCCTGGGAGCAGCTGCTCGGCTTCATCAACGATTCCGACCGCGGACTGCTTTCTGTTGACGCGATGGCAATCGACCCGACCGATGACAACACCGTCTATTTCCTCTGCGGCTGTGCCTATTTCTCTGCGGAGAAGACCGTCATCTTCAAGACGACGGACGGCGGCAAGACTTTCAAGGAAATCGACGTCACCAATCTCATCAAGGTCATGGGCAACGGCGACGGCAGACAGTGCGGCGAGTCCATTGCAGTCGATCCGGACAACCCCAAGATCATTTATGCAGGCGGCGACGTGACCTCGGATGAAAATTCCAAGTCCGCGCTTATCAAGTCTACCGACGGCGGCGAAACATGGAAGCCGGTCGAGGGCTACGATGCGCTGGGTCTGTTTGACAGCACGACCAAATGGCCGACCTGGACGGAAAACATCGCACGCTCTGTCACCAGCGATGCTTACAACAACCAGAACGGCGTTGCCGCAATCGCAATCTCGAACGGCAAGGTCTATGTCGCAACCTCCAAGAAGGGCGTTGCCAATGTGCATGTTGCAGACGTCAAGACGGACAAGTACACCGTGCTTTCCAAGGACCTGCCGACCGATGTTTATCCTTCCCGCATCAATGTCGATCCCAAGGGCGACCTGCTGATCTCCTATATCGCGGGACTTGCCTTCGGCGGTTCCTCCGGCGGCGCTTACCGTTATACACCGTCAACCGGCACCGTGACCAGCATCTTCAGCTCCTCCTACGGTCTTGGCTCTGTCTGGGCAGATCCGGAGAATCCCGATCACCTGATCACAGGTACCTGCGGCAAATGGGAGGATCAGCTCTGGCAGGAATGGACCGATGAGCACGGCGCAACATGGGGCGACCAGTATTTCCGCTCCTTCGACGGCGGCAAAACATGGGAAAACTTCACGCCCGGCAAGCAGGCAGGCGAATGGGGCAATCGGTATCTGGTTGCCAATTACCTTCAGGACGGCGGCTATGCCTGGATCCGCGACAAGGCAATTCACTGGTCCGGCACGGTTGTCACAGACCCCCGCGATCACAACAGAATGTGGATCACCTCCGGAAACGGCGTGTTCGTCTGCACCAATGTCTGGAGCACCGACAAGGACAATGCACCGACCTATACATTCCACCCGGACGGCATCGAGGAAGTCGTTTCGCTTGATTTCGTCAGCACGCCCGACGGACTGAATCTCTCCGCAATCGGCGACTATGACGGCTTTGTGCATGAATCGCCCGACAAAATCGGCCTTCAGTATCAGCCGAATATGGGCAGCACCTCCGCAATCGCGGTCTGCCCGCAGAATACAAATGTCTGGGCGCGTATTGCTGAGGGCGACAACGGTGCAGGCTACTACACCACCGACCGCGGCAAGACATGGAATGCCATGACACCGGCGGTCAAGGGCGGCAAGCTCGCAATCGCGGAAATCGCAAAGGGCAAGTACCGCATCTTCAATACCGGCAAGAACGACGGCGGCGTTTCCTATTCCGATGACTGGGGCAAGACATGGACTGCCTGCGAGGGCATTCCGTCGCAGTACGGCTCCAAGCCGACCATGCTGCTGGTCGAGCCGGATGACCCCAACACGGTCTACGCCTATGCGACCTACTACAATTCCTCTTGGTTCTATTCCAAGGATGCGCCGGACGCTTCTGACGCGCAGTATAAGATCTGCGTCAGCACAGACGGCGGCAAGACCTTCAAATCCACAGATGTCTGCATGTATGACCAGTGCGACAGCGCGGGCAGAATCGGCTATCTCGGCAAGGGCGAGCTGATCCTCGGCGGCGGCTGGTACGGCGCATACCGCGCATCTGTCAAGAACGGAGCTGTTACGGTCTCCAAGCTCGACAGCGTCTACTACTGCAAGACCCTCGGCTACGGCGCACCGGAAAAGACCGGCGGCATCAACACCGTGTTCATGTACGGCAAGCCGCTCGAAACCGATCCGGAAGGCATCTACCGCTCGACGGACGGCGGTAAAACATGGGTCTGCATCAACACCGATCACCTCTACGGCGGCACCGGAAACGGCAATTACCTCGTCGGTGATATGTCCACATTCGGTAAGGTGTATATGTCCACGGTCGGCTGCGGCATCGTCTACGGTGAGCTGAGCAGCGGCACTGTGAAGCCGCCTGTCTCGACTGAGACCACGACTACAACTACAACGACCGGTAAGAGCAATCCGAATGCCATATGGGGCGATACCGATTGCAACGGCGACGTTAATGTCGTTGATGCTGTGCTGCTCGCTCGTCTTGTGGCAGATGATGCGACGCTCGAAGAAGGCGCCGTCACCGCGGAAGGAAAGACAAACGCCGATGTGACACACGACGGCAAGCCGGACAAGGATGACCTGACCAAGCTGCTGGACTTCCTCGCCGGACGAATCGAAAAAGCAGATCTTGCAAAATGATCTGAATATCAAACAAAAATCGGACTGCCGGTCATTCGGCAGTCCGATTTTGATATGGAAAGAATCAGGCGCGGCGCTTGCGCAGACGGGTCACAACCCCTGCACACACCAGCAAGCCGCCCAGTACCGCCGCAGGAATCCAGACCTTTCCGGAAGGATGTCCGGCGCCGGCACCTGCGTCTTTTACCGTCGTGACCTCCGGAGCCGGTTCCGTATTTTCGGTGTCCGGCAGCGGTTCATGCTGAATACCCGCAGCGTCCGCATAGCGGATGCCCGCTTCTGTATTCGTGTAGATCACAAGGTTGTTTCGCAGCTTTTCATAGCTGCCGGTCGTCTCGTTTTTGGCATAGCCCAGCGCATTGGTTCCGATCTCTGTCAGGGTATCCGGAAGATAGATCTCCTCCAGATACGGGCAGCCGAGAAAGCTGTCGTTGCCGATGGTTTCAAGCTGATGACCGAGCCGCAGATATTTCAGGGTCTTGCAGCCGCTGAAGGCGCCGTCTTCGATGTGCCGGATTTCATCACCGAGGGTCACAACCTGAAGCGACGTGCAGTCACGGAAGGCATTTGCGCGGATCTCCTTGGCGGAGTCGGTCAGTCTGACGGTTGTGAGATAGGCATTCTCAGCGAAGGCGTCCTCACTGATGACCCGAACACCGTCCGGTACCTCTGCGACTGTGTTCTTGCCGCGGTATCTGACCAGCAGGTCGCCGAGCATAAGGTAATCGCCCTTTGTGTTCTTGAACCATGCGGTATCGTTCAGGGCATCGCCGGCAAGCTCATCGAGCGTGTCTGCGACCGTGATTTCAGAGAGTCCGGTGCAGCCGGCAAAAGCGCCGTCCTGAATGCGGCGGACCGATGCAGGGAGCGTCAGCTTTTTCAGCTCGGTGTGGTCTGCAAAGGCATATGCCGCGATTGTTTTGACAGATGCAGGAATCTCCGGTGCAGCGGCGCTGCCGCGGTAAGCGAGCAGAATTCCGTCGCCCGCGACGACCAGATCACCGGTCTGCCCGCCGATAAACGGCGTGTCAAGAAATGCGTTTTTGCCGATTTCCTGCACATTTGCACCGAGCGTGACGGCGCTGAGCCGGTCACAGCCTGCAAATGCTTCCTCTCCGATGCGGAGACACGCATCCGGAATCGTCATCCGCTGCAAATACACGCAGCCTGCAAACGCTCGGTTGTCGATTTCGCGCACGGTCTCAGGCAGGAGGACGGTGTCGGCATAGCAATAGAGAAATGCGCGTTCCCCGATCTTTGTGATTGCCTTTCCGCCGATTTCCGCGGGAATCCTGACCTCCAGTTCATTGGTCTCCCAGCGGAATTCGGTCAGGCAGAGGGTGCCGTCCGGCAGCGCATCATATTTGATTCTTCCGGTCACATCGCTGATTGCGGTCGGTGCCGCAGCCGTCGATGTCACCTCAGAAAAAGCGGTTGTCTCCTGTAATGTTGTGGATTCCGGCAGCGGAACAGTGCTTTCCGGCAGGGCAGAAGCCGTCGTATCTGCCGGTGCAGCGGTTGTTTCCGCAGGCAGGGTCGTGGTTTCTGCGAAGGCAGCTCCGGTCTGTGCTGCACAGACTGCAAGAACCGCTGCGGAAGCCAGCAAAGCCCGCAAGCCTTTTCTATGATTCATTTTCTTTCTACCTCGCTTCAAAAAACGGGAACTCTCTCGCGGAGTCCCCGTTTTTCTGATTCAACTGTACGGATCAATACTGCTGCGGCAGCTCGGTCGGATATGCATCCGCACGGACAACCTGCACATTGTTGTACAGGGTCATGCCGGTGCCGGCAGGGATCAGCTTACCGATGATAACATTTTCCTTCAGACCGAGCAGGTAGTCGCTCTTGCCGTTGATTGCGGCATCGGTGAGCGCCTTTGCGGTCTCCTGGAAGGAAGCCGCAGACATGAAGCTCTCGGAGGAAGAAGATGCCTTGGTGATACCGAGCAGCGACGGACGGGTTGTGACCAGACGCAGGTCGGTCTCGCCGGCGTCGATGCGTGCCTGAAGCTGGGCGTTGATCTCCTCGACCTCACGCTTATCGACCATTGCCTCAGGGAGCAGATAGCTGCTGCCCGGATCTGCGATCAGAACCTTGCGCATCATCTGGCGGACGATGACTTCGATGTGCTTATCGTTGATGCCAACGCCCTGCTGACGGTATGCGAACTGGATTTCCTCAATGATATAGTTCTGAACCGCCTGCACGCCGAGAATATCGAGCAGATCCATCGGGTAGATCGAACCGGTGGTCAGTCTGCCGCCGCGCTGAACCTTGTCGCCGTCCTTGACCACAAGGTGATAGTTATACGGAATGGTGTACGGGGTGGAGTCGGTATTGGTCTCGTCGTCATGAATGACGATGGTCTTGATGCCGTTCTCCTCAGAGAGATTGACCGTACCGGAGGACTTTGCGAGAATTGCGCCGTTCTTCGGACGTCTGGATTCAAACAGCTCCTCAACACGCGGAAGACCCTGTGTGATATCCTCTGCGTTTGCAATACCGCCCGTATGGAAGGTACGCATCGTGAGCTGGGTACCCGGTTCACCGATCGACTGTGCGGCGATGATACCGACCGCTTCACCGACGGAGACGAGGTTGCCGTTTGCGAGGTTGACGCCGTAGCACTTTGCGCAGACGCCCTTCTTTGCCTTACAGCCCAGCACCGAACGGATCGTGACATGGGTGATGCCGGCATCGACGATGCGCTGTGCATCGGCGGTGGTCATGGCGCGGGTCTTCGGAATAAACAGCTCGGACTTTTCATCGCGCAGATCCTCAACGAGATATCTGCCGACGAGACGCTCCTGCAGGGTTTCGAGGTCACGCTGACCGTCGTTGATGCAGTACACCTCGATGCCCTCATCGGAGCCGCAGTCGATCTCACGGATGATGACATCCTGCGAGACATCGACGAGACGGCGGGTCAGATAACCGGAGTCCGCAGTACGGAGCGCAGTATCAGCCAGACCCTTACGGGCGCCTCGGGACGAGATGAAGTATTCGGAAATGTTCAGACCTTCACGGTAATTGGAACGGACCGGAA
>CAMNAY010000003.1 GCA_946531975.1 uncultured Ruminococcus sp.
GTATAGATTATTCTATCGGAATCAAACTATCAGGGGTATTTTGTCCTATTTGTAGTATACATAGGACAAAAACAACAAATGCAGCATGAACATTTTGTTTATAATCACAGCATGTACAATTTCAACATCTAAATTTTGTGAATCGTTACAATTACCGTGCAGCTTTAACTATAAAATTTCTACTTGCGCTTTTGGCTGAAAGCATGTATGATATAAATAGGATCATCTGAAGCAGATTTCACCTGCATCAGAGCTTAATTCTACGAAAGGAATCCGCATCCATGAAACAAAAGTGCCTTTCCCTGCTCGCCGCCGCTGCTCTGCTCACCGTCTGTACTGCCTGCACCGGCAGTCACACCGGCAGCTCCGCAGACCCCGATGCCGCAGACAGCTCCGCCGATCAGACGCTGCCTGTGGTTTCCTCTCAGGAATCCGAACCGGATCCGGCAGCATCGGAACAGGGCGACGAATCCGAAACGGAACAGCTTGCTGCCGCGGCATCCGGCGATGCCTACCTCTTTATCTGTGACGAGCGCTGTTACCTCAGCTATGACGGAACTGCCGATACGCTGCTCGCCTGCGGCGCGGTCTGTACTCCGATCAAAGACAACGGACAGTATACGGTTCGTGTCAGCACCGATACCGCGGGCTGCCGTCTCGCTGTCACAGGTGACCCGAACGCTGAACTGACTGCCGGCGGACTGTCCTATGCCGCAGTCGCGGTCAAAGACGGCGCTGTGAACTTTCCTGAACTCTGCATCACGATTGACAAGGTTCTTGTCAACGGGAGGGAGATTCCGCTGACCGCACAGAATTACACCTATTCACCTGACGGCACGGATCTCCGTGCGGTGCTGTATTCCGGGTGGGACAGCAGGCTGCCGGAGGGCGCACGCACCCCAAACGGACCGGTCTCCGGCGACTTCGGCACATACTCCGCGCAAATCGCTGAACTGTCCGATTTTGCAGGCTGGAAGACAGTCGAAGTGACATTCACAGTCTCCGGCATCAAGGAATAAAGCTGTCCGCACTGGATTTCCGAATTTTTTTTGAAAAAGGGCTTGACATTTTCCGGAATCTGTGCTATAATAGCAGAGTTGACGGATGAAACATCCGATCAAATGCGCCGGTAGCTCAGCTGGATAGAGTAACTGGCTACGAACCAGTAGGTCGGGGGTTCGAATCCCTTCCGGCGCATTCAAAAACCGATGCGGTCTGCATCGGTTTTTTGTTTATATCAAAGAAACAAGCAAGCCGCCCGCTGATCAGCAGGCGGCTTTTGTTTACTTCGGTTTTCTTGCATTCGCGAGCATCAGCTTGACACGGTTCTCCTGATTGACCCGTGTCGCACCCGGGTCATAGTCGATCGCCGTGATATTCGCGTTGGGGTATGCATTCTTGATGACGCGCATCATGCCCTTTGCAACAATGTGATTCGGCAGGCAGCCAAACGGCTGTGTGCAGATGATGTTCTCGGTGCCGGTTTCGGCAAGCGCCGCCATTTCCGCGGTAATCAGCCAGCCCTCGCCCATGTTCACGCCCTGATTCATGTACTTGTCGGCACAGCGGCGCAGATGCTCAAAGTCATGCGGCGGATCGAACACACCGTGCTTCTTTACGGCATTGATCTGCTGCTTCTGCATCTTGTAGATTGCCTGATAGCCGATCGAGTTGACAAGGATTTTCTTGTCAAAATAATGATACAGCTTGCCCTCGACGCCTGCGCTGATTGCACAGTACATTACAAACTCCAGCAGCGTCGGAATGACCGGCTCGCAGCCCTCCGACAGCAGGTATTCCTCAAGATGATTGTTCGCGAGCGGAGAATACTTCACGTAGATCTCACCGACGATGCCGACGCGGATCTTATTGCGCGCAGTACGCGGAATCGCAGCAAAATCATCGAGAATCCACTTATAATTCCGCTTGGTATGCAGAAAATCTCTCGTCTGGAACATTTTTTCGAGCCGCTTCTGCCACTTTTGCAGCACACGGTCGGTCATGCCCTTTTTCTTTTCATAAGGGCGGCACTGATTCGCGATTACCATGAGCAGGTCGCCGTACAGCACTGCGTACAGGAACTTCAGGAAGATCGGTGCGGTGAGCTGGAAGCCGGACTTCGGGTCCTTCTCCAGACCGGAAAAGTTCAGCGAAATCACCGGAACCTGCGGGAACGGCTCTGCAAGTGCCTTCCGCAGAAGATGAATATAGTTTGAAGCACGGCAGCCGCCGCCGGTCTGCGTAATGAGGAGCGCGGTTTTATCCGGATCGTACCGTCCGGATTTCAGCGCCTCCATAAACTGTCCGATGACGAGCAGCGCCGGATAGCAGGTGTCGTTGTGGACATTCTTCAGCCCCTCATCGACCACCGCACGGCTCGATGTGCGCAGCAGCTCACAGTGATAGCCGTAGTATTTCAGCACACTGATCAGCAGCTGAAAGTGAACCGGCAGCATATCCGGCACAAGAATCGTGTGGGTTTTCTTCATTTCCGGTGTAAACCGTGCTGGCATACTCTAACCTCCGCTTAATATTGAATCAGAAACGATGCAGGGATCCCGATTTCAGAACTCGATCTGATACGGGAAACCGAACGCCTGAATTTTCTCTTTTTTGGGCTTTCTGAGGATCATCGGCAGCGTGTGATAGCACAGCCTGCCCTCCTGATCAATGATCTGCGCCTGAAACGGATGACAGGTGATATGTTCCTCCCTGCAAAGCCGCTGAAATGCCGAAACAAACACCTCGAACAGCTCATTTTCAGGATTCAGCGTGATCTCCTGCATCTTTTTATGCATAAATTTCTTTTTCTTTTCCGTGATGACAAAGGGCATCTCAAAGTCATTTTCGCTGAGGGTAAGGAAACCGCTGATGACCGCCTTGCCCTCCAAAGTTTCATATTCCCCGCTGCGGGCGGCAATGCGCGCCTGTTCCTCGATCAGATCGACATATTTTCCGGCGAGATTTTTAGCCTGATGATATCGCCGGCTCTTGAAGTCAGTTTCCATATCGCCGTGCAGCTTGACTTCCGCACGCAGTTGCTCTATGAACTTCATTTGTATCATCCTTCTGAAATGTTCTTATCCGCAGATCTCTTTCTTTTCGCAGACATAATTATTATAGCACATAATCGCAAAAAGTGCAATGGGAGAAAAGGCAAAAATTCGCTCAAAATCAAACTGACCGCCGCCCCGCCGGCGTGCCGCAGTCCGGGCAGAATCTGCTGTGCAGATCCTTTTTGCCGCAGGTCGGGCAATCCCATGTTTCCGGCAGCATCGGCGGCGCAGGCATTCCGCATTCGGGACAGAATTTGCCGTGCAGTCCCTGCTGACCGCATCCGCAGTTCCATGTTTCACTGTCGGTGCGGAAGCTGCGTTTTCTCTGCTCTGCCGCTGCTTCGTCGATTCCCTTCGCATGGAGCTGCTCGATCATTTCCGCCTGCTTTTGTGCCGCTGTTTCCGCATCCATCACCATATACTGCATCATCCCCATGCTGAACGGAGCGGTCGGCGCGGAGGGACACATCACCGCTCCCATGAACTTTGTTTCTGATAAAGACGCAAGCAGTCTTTGTCCGTCGAACCACGCATCCTCCATCAACTGCTTCAGCTTTGGATAGGGCAGCGGAATCCCGGCTGCATCATCGCCGCGCAGATAAACCGCGCTGTGATACGGCTTGAGAACAGGCGCAGCATCCGGATTTTCTTCGATCAGCTTGCAGACCTGCTCCAGCAGCCGGTCAAAATCTTCCTTCGTCAGCGGTGCTTTTGCGTCGGTATCTCCGTCCCGGAGGGAAACAGTATGATTTTTGCATGTCAGCGTATAGAATTCACCGTCATCTGTTCCGCATTCAATGCGTTCGATCTGCTCTTTCATGTGCTGTTCTCCTTCTGTGTTTTCGGTAATTTCATAATCAGTTCGTATGCAGGAAGTGCTCGGATCTTCATGCTGCCGCCGATGCGTTCCGCCGCGGTTCGCGTTTCTCTGTCAGCATCAGTCCGGCAAACAGATTCACCGCAAAGATCAGGGCACAGACAGAAACCATAACAGGAATTTCCGGTTAATATTTGACAAAGCCGCTTCCTGCCTTTCCTTCGTTTGTTACAGTATATCATAAAACACGAAAAAGCGCAATGGAACGGCTGAAAAAACTGAATCCGAGCAAAAAAGAGCAGCATTTCCGCACCGGAAACGCCGCCCTGATACACTGTTATTGATCCTCTTTGACCGGAAGCGCATAGACATTGCCCACCAGTGCCGCCGTATAGCTCCGCATAATATGCAGCGCATCCGCGGCATTGATGATGCCGTTCTTGTCAACGTCGCCGTTCCTCAGCTGTGTGCTGTTTGCCGTGACATCCAGTCCGCAGAGCTGCTTGACATGATATTGCAGCAGGAGCTGTGCGTCCCGCGCATCGACATGCATGCTCTCATCAAAGTCGCCGGAAAACTCCGCTCTCGGAACACTGTTCAGGCTCTCCGCTGCTGCGGCATAGGCGTCCTTTGCATCCTCCAGCGAGCCGGCTGCCATGATCGACGCCTGACCCTCCTCAATCAGAGTGTCGAGTGCGATGCGCCCCTCGGAATCATACCGCGCCAGATCGACATGATCCAGCTCAGCGGGCAGCTCCGCAGAGAGCTTTTCCGTCATGGTACCCAGCCATTCCTTCCGCAGGAACTTCCAGCGAAGCTCGACGCGGTTGCGCAGGAACTCAACGATCTCCGGATAGGTCTCGCCGTTGTACGGTCCAAGAACCTTATACGGTCTCTTGCCGTACATATGCCAGCGGGCGTTGTTCATCTCCGCAGAAGCATTGAGAGATTCGCCGAGCTGTGTGATGCCCGAACCGCCCTCCTGCGAAGGATCACAGAGTGCGCGGAGCTGATCGTCGAACCGCTCATAGTACAGCTCTGCCACGCGCTTGACAAAGGCATCGTCATGCGTATAAAGCTGCATGATCCAGCCGACGCCCAGCGCCGTTGTCTCATTGTCCTCATCCTTGTTGAAGCCGCTGATCGGGTAATATGCCGCATACAGCTCATCGGCTTTTCCGCTGTAAACGGTCTTCTGCTGCGAAGGGTCGCCCGCAACGCCGGAGATAATGCCGCGGCTGAAATTGTAATAACCCAGGTCGAAATCCCATGCCGGACCGTAATGCAGCTTGCCGTCGCCCTTGGAATCGGAATCCTTGTAGAGATAGAAGCTCGTGAAGGTCGCATCGACATTCTGTGAGATTTCCTGAAGCATATAGCCGAGAATCAGCGAATCCACATCAATATATTCGCTGTAATGCTTTCCCTTTGCATTGTAGCCGTTCTCGGAATAGATCGCATCCTCCATATCCTGCACAAAGGCGCGGATATATTCGACCTGTGCCTTGGAGGCATATTCCGGACCGTCGATCTGAATCGTCTGTCCGCGTGTCGTCACAAAGCCGCTCTCCGACTTATAGCGGTAACGGTTCGAGAGCTGGAACTGAAGCAGGTAGCCGCCGGTGATGTCTGCCGGATTATTCGGGATGTTCCAGTATTTATAGGTATCCCGCTTAAATTCTGTGGTACCGCCCTGACCGTAGTCCTTCAGTTCCTTGGCATTGAGTCCCTCGGTCAGTTCCTCCAGATCGGTGATGTTCACGCGCTGCTTCTGAATCTGCGCTTTTTCATAGAGCTGATAGGTACCGCGGTAGGTGCCGTCCGAATACAGATCGACAAAGGTGCAGTCCAGTGTAACATCTACCCCCGCCTTGCGCCCCATTTCCGTGGTAATGACGTTGCGCAGCATGGAGTGATCGAGGTAGTTGCTCAGCAGCACCCATTTTTTCGCCTTGCCCATGCCGTACAGATTTGCCTTTGCAGGCAGCTTGAAATTATAGGGCTTTTTCTTGCTGTAATCCCATGAGGAATTGCCGTGACGGTAGAATTTCTCGATATCGCCGCTGTAACTGACCGTTCCGGTTTCTGTCAGCATCAGCGTCTTGGCGGTCTGGCTCTGATTCCAGTGAATGTCGAGCCATTCCGTGCCGCCGGTCGGTGTTGACAGATACATGACCTTCTGGTCAGACTGCATGACATGCAGGACACCGTAATCCAGCGCACCGACCTTCACCGTGAACTCATCCGCCGTTGCGAAGATATCGGTCGATTGCGCGGAGACCAGCGGAACATCGTTCAGCGTGACCGGCAGACCGGATGTGACTTCCACTGTCAGATTGCTGCGGTCAGCCGTTGCCGGCAGGAACAGGTACCGTGAATCGTCATACGGGCTGTACCACACATCCACATAGTCCATATCTGTTGAGACCTGCGGGCTGATGTTGCTGACACGGATCTTCGACAGCGGACCGGTCTCATACTTCCGGTTTGCCGGCTTGATCGTGCCGTCCGTTCCGTAGAACGCATTGGGATCGTCATCGTCATACTCGCCCTTGCGGACGCTCTGCGCGCCGTCCTCGCTGCGTTCACCGGCTTCGACAGACGCCGCACTTCCGGTCAGCTGCTGCGGCATCGCATAAAGCACGCCTGCGCTTGCCGCCAGCAGCATCGAAAACGAAAGCACTGCCGCGCATACATGGCTGCTTCTGTTAAAGCCGCCTTCTTTTTGGTTTTTCATGTTACCACCCTCAAATTTGAAATAATAGCGTTCTCAGTTCCCCTGCGCCGGCGTTGTCTGGGCAGCCGGCTTTTTTGTGATTTCCTCACTCCGAAGCGCATCCAGCAGAACCTTTGCGAACTGTGCATTGGAAATATCCGCACCGGTGCGCTCCTCAATCACCACACAGAACGCGACCGGACAGTCTTCATCGAGGCAGAAGCCTGTCAGCAGGGAATTTTCAAATTCCTTTCCGTCCATGCGGATCTGTGCGGTACCGCTCTTGACGCCGCAGGTATAGGCACCGAGCGATCCTGAATAATGCTTTTTCGCATTATCGACCTCGACATCATGCACGCCCTGTGCAGCCGCTCTGGTAAAGAGCTGCGGGGTGCGGGTCGTTGTACCGAGCTGTGTCACGCGGTTTTCGATGTCGGTATGCGATGCCAGAATATAGGGCTGCACAGCGGAGCCGCTGGCATTTGCGATTGCGCCCTGCCAGAGCATCAGCTGATAGGGGCTGACCAGTGTTTTGCCCTGTCCGAGGCAGCCCCACTGTGTCTCAAACTCCGTGCTGTCAGTCAGGGTGGTCGAAGCTGCGGGAATCGTCAGACCGTTCATGGTCAGCGGGGCAACCTTCTGTCCGTTGACAGAATAGCCCATCTGCGTATAGGTCTCGATGACCGCGGAAAGCGGAAGCTGTGAGGACTGCACAAGCTGTGCAAAGAACGGGTTGCAGCTGTTTGCGAATGCCTCATTGAGCGACTGTGTCCCGTGTCCGTAGGGATTGTGGCAGTTGATCTTGCCGCCGGTCGCATTGACCCATGAGCCGCTGCAGGAGAACTGCATCGCATTGACGGCATCGACGCCGTTCTGCTCATATGCCGCGATCAGCGTAGAGACCTTCTGCGTCGAGCCGGGGACAGTCGGGGAAAACGCCTTGCAGAGCAGGCTGCCGGAGGGCATACTTTCAATGTTGTCATAGCCGAGTGCCGGATCGACACAGGGCTTGCTCATGCAGACCAGCATCTCGCCGGTCTTCCAGTTATAGGCAACAGCCGTACCGTTTTTCTTGCCCAGCGCATTGTAGCAGGCACGGGTCGCCTTATGGGAAATCGTCGTCTGAAGCGTCACCGTACCGGAATTCTTGCCGTACAGGAAGCTGTAATTGGCAAGCAGTTCGATATTCTTCGTAACGACGGTATTGCTCATCTGACCGCTGGTATCGCCGATCAGGTTTCCGACGTCGGCAAAGTGACCCGCTTCATACTCAGACATCGGTTTTGTGCCGTCAAACAGCACATCGCCCTTGCGGTCCGTGACCTTGCCGTAGCCGGTCTGTCCGGATTTCGCCATATAAAATGCGGAGCGTGTCACCAGCACATAGACCAGATACACCAGCGCCACCAGAAATGCTGCAAGCAGCAGTGCGGTGCCTTTTCCGGCACGCCGCATACTGCGCGGCGCGGAAACATCCAGCGGCGGAACATGAATCACGCGGGGCTGCTGCTCCTGCGGATAGATTCTCGGCATTATGCACCGCCCCCCTTCCTGAGCTGTGCGGCAGTCCGTCCGGTCAGAACCGGCGCCTGTGCCGCCTTCAGAAAGCCCGCCATAATCCCGCTTGACAGCATTGAGCTGCCGCCCTGCGAGATGAACGGGATCGTCACGCCCGTAAACGGGATCAGATTACAGGAACCGAAGATATTGAGCGTCATCTGCACCATAAACATTGCAGCAACGCCCAGCGCCAGCCCTGAATGATAATAGCTGCGCGGCGGAACCGTCAGCAGTGCAGCGGGGAGGAACAGAACCAGAACGACCGTCATGATCGCTGTGAACAGTCCCCACTCCTCGCTGATCGTAGAGAACACAATATCAGTGCGCGAAGCTGCGACATTGACCAGTGTGCCGTTGCCGGCGCCCTTGCCGAACCAGCCGCCCTCCGCGATTGCGGTCAGCGCCTTGACCTGCTGGTAGCCGCTGCCGGACATATCCGACCAGATATCGGTGTGCAGTCTGTCCTGCACATAGGACGGTGCCAGCTTCCATGCCATGACTGCCACGAACACCACACCCGCGCCCAGCACCAGCATCAGGCGCACAGAAATCTTCTCGCGCAGATAGCTGAAGCGCAGCAGCAATGCGCAGCCTGCCGCCGCCGCAAAGGTCGGCAGTGAGCCGAGGTCGCGGCTGTACCACTGCAAGCCGGCGATCACCGCCGTACAGAACAGCAGCAGCAGATTATCCGGCACAAAATGCCAGCCGTGAAATTCGGATTTTTTGAGCTGCGTGCGGATGGAGCTTGCACAGATCAGCACAAACACCGGCTTGAGGAACTCCGAAGGCTGAATGGTGATGAAGCCAAGGTCAATCCAGATGCCTCTGGAACCGGTCAGGAAAAAGATCGCACCGATCAGCACAACAAAGCAGCCGTACCAAAGCGGCTTGAGCTTTTCGGCACGGTACGGATTCCGCACCAGCACATAGGAAATCTGGCACATCAGAAATGCCGCGATGCCGAAGATAAAGTGCTTCATTGCAAAAGCCAGCCCGCCGAAGCAGGACTGATAGATCGTACTCATGCCCAGCACCAGCAGCAGCACGGTATCAACCGTACATGCCTCCTGTGCGACAAACTGCAAAATGATCGCGCCGACAAAATCGGAAATCAGCACGATGCAGGAGAGCTTCAGCACTTCGACGGTCAGACCGAAGGAGAGCATCACCAGCAGCAGCATTGCCGTATGGGCGAACAGAACCAGCAGAAGAAGCAGCGGATGGGATACGGGATTGGTATTGCTCCTGCTCATGCGGTCACATCCTTTCCGGTGCCGCGGACGACCGTCAGCCGGCGCTTGCCGATCTGAATCTGGTCATTCTGCCGCAGGGTACGCGGCTGCGTGATCCGTCTGCCGTTGACAAGCACGCCGTTCTGTGCGCCGATATCCTCGATCGTCCACTGTCCGTTCGAGAGTGTCAGCAGCGCATGAAAGCGCGAGATTTCGTTATCATCAAAGCGGATATCCGCCGCAGGATGTCTGCCGATCAGGATTTCCGCAGCTCCGAGCGGGAAGAATGTCGTCCCCATGGCAAGCATGTAGCCTCTGCCTTCCCGCGCCCAGTTCCGGTCTCCGCGGCGCCGTTCTCTGCCGGCTGCGACCAGAATAATCAGGGCACAGAAATCGACAAAGATCACCGCAAAAGCCGTGAGCGCCTCCCGCAGATACGGGTACCGCTCAAACAGCGCTGTTAGATCCATAGGTCAGGGTTGCTCCTTTCGTGTTGCGTTGTTTTCTGCATTTCTATCATATCAGTATACCATATATAAGCGGAAATTGTCAAGCCGAACCCCGAAGCTGTAATGATTCTGACAAAGAATCTTCACATCTTGCATGTTTCTCAGAACAAAACGCGGCAGCAGTCAGTGCCCGCGCCCCTCTCCAATGCGCGGGCGCTGCTGCTGCCTCCGCCCTCTCTGCTATACTATACGGAATCCGCTGCGAAATCCTCACACAAAATCCAAAAAAACTTTCCGGATCGGGTCATATGCCTGATTCAGTCCCGCTTTTCGTGCATCGCCAGATATTCCTGCACCAGCTTCTCTGCATCGGCATACGTCTCAAGAGACGCCGAACGCGCACGGAATGCCGCGGCACCTGCCCTGCCGCGCAGATACCAGAGCGCATGCTTCCGTGCCTCACGCATCGCAAGCTGCTCCGATTTTTCGCTCATGTCAAGGATCATGCGGATATGCCGCAGCATTTCTGTCAGGCGCGTCCGGACATCCGGCGCGGTATACGGCTCCCCTGCCAGCGTGTGTGCAATTTCCCCAAAGATCCACGGATTCCCGTAGGTTGCACGCCCGACCATGACAAGATCACAGCCGGTCTCGCGGTACATCCGCACGGCATCCGCGCCTGACTGCACATCGCCGTTTCCGATGACCGGAACCTGCACCGCCGCCTTTACCGCAGCAATCGGTGCCCAATCCGCATTCCCGCTGTAATACTGCATCCGCGTTCTGCCGTGAACCGTGATTGCAGCTGCACCTGCCGCCTCCATGCGCCTTGCAAAGTCCACCGCATTGACCGAAGCCGCATCCCAGCCCGTGCGCATCTTGACCGTCACCGGAACGGCGCCGTCCGCTGCCTTTACTGCCGCGCGCATGATCTGCTCTGCAAGCTCCGGCGTCTTCATCAGCGCACTGCCCGCTCCCTGATTCACGACCTTCGGCACCGGGCAGCCCATGTTCAGGTCGATCCAGTCCGGCTGAAAGGGAAGCAGCAGCTTCACCGCCTCTGCGATAAACTCCGGCTCACTACCGAATAATTGCAGCCCCATCGGGCGCTCCTGCGGCGTGATGCGGCAAAGCTCGGCGCTGCCGCGGCTGCCGTAACAAAGTCCCTTTGCCGAGACCAGCTCGCCGGTACACATGCAGGCGCCGTGCTCCGTGCAGAGCGTGCGGTATGCCGTATCCGCGACCGATGCCATCGGCGCGAGTGCGGCTGTCTGCGGAACCGTCTGTCCCGCGATCGTCACTGTTTTCATCGTTCTCCAATCTGTTCACACTACGGTATCATTTTGAATCTGCGTACTGAAGGACGCCTCTGCGCGGAACACATGCAGTGCTTCGCACGCCATTTCAACCTGAAATTCGTGGAGCTGTACGCTGCACCGGTGCCCGCTGCCCGCCGCGTCGTTGAAGTCGATCACGAGAATATGCGCTGTGGCTGCTCCGGTATACACGCCGTTGCCGTAGTATTTGGTCTGTTTCACATGCTTCTTTACATCGGTGATGCGGCTGTTCCGGACTGCCGTGATGCGGTTTCCCTGCCAGATGACTGTATAGTCTCCGCCGATGCTGATTCCGCCGCGCACCTTTCCCTTGTGATAAGTCAGAACTTTTCCTTCGAGATATGACCGTCCGATTTCCGGCAGTTCGTTTCCGCAGCTTCGGATAAATGCGCGGACAGGCGTGCGCAGGAGCTTCAGCAGTCCCCAGCCAAGAAAGATCAGACCGCCGATCGCGAGAAACACATTCGCTTCAACCGCACCGCTGCGCCAGAAAATTGCAGCGAGAAAAAACGGCAGCGAAATCGCGGACAGAACAATGCCTGCGATGCTGCGGTACCGCGCATTGAGGTCAGCCTGCATCGTCTTTGCCCTGACGCGCTGAAAATCATGTGTTTCGCGGTATTTCCGGTACTGCGCCTACCATTCGTCCTGTTCATAGCGTTCGCCGGTGACGACAGACTGCCGGAATGCGGCATCCTTTTTCTCTGCACGGATCTCCCATACAAAGAACAGCGAGAACAGTCCGCCGAGCACCAATGCGATGATGACAGACCAGATCACAGGCACGCCGTAATACAGCAGCGCCAGAAAGCCGAGCGGTGTGCCGGCGACGACCGTGAGCAGAAAGCGTTTTTTTCGGTTCATCTCCATTGCCGTAATCCTCCTGTCCGCTGCCGGACGCTCACGCCCCCTTCAGCAGCCGCAGTGCGTTCTGATAGGTAATCTTGTCATATTCCTCCGCAGTCAAACCGAGCGACTGCACAAATTCCAGCGTATCCGCGGGATTCTCCCAGGGAGAATCCGACCCGAACAGAATCTTGTCCGCACCGTGGTTCCGGATGATGCGCAGGCACTGCTCCGGTGAAATAAACTGCCGGATGAATGCCGTATCAAAGCAGATGTTCGTGCCGACGAGATACTGCTCGACCGCATCCCACTGCTCCCAGCCGCCGAGATGTGCTGCGATCAGGTTGCTGCCGTCCACATAGTCCAGTACATGCCGGATATTCTTCGGCTCTGCAAACACCGGCGGCGGCAGACCGATATCGGCACCCGCATGAAACACTGCAAGCAGACCGAGCTGCTCCGCTTTTTGCAGAATCCGGATCACCTCCGGACTGTCAATCATATACTGCTGAAACTGCAAGTGCAGCTTGATGCCGGCAAAGCCGCGTGCCGCAAGGTCCTCCAGAACGGCGTCAGCTTCCGGATCCGCGGGATGCAGCGTGCCGAAGGACAGTGCCCGTGCATCGCGGATTTCCTCCGCAAACCGGTTGATGCTCTGCGTCTGCGAGGGTTTTGTCGCAATCGGCAGACAGATACTGCGGTCCACGCCGGCTGCGGGCATGGAATTGAGCAGACCTTCGAGTGTTGCCGGACGGAAGCACAGCGGCGAACCGTCCGGATTCTGATAATCCTCGCCCTGCTGCTGCCGGATTCCGCCGATCAGTGCGGCAACGCTGCGCTCTGCGATCTTCTCCGGAAAAATATGTGTATGAAAATCAATCAGCATGTATCATTCCTCTTTTGATTCAAACTCTGTGCCGTTCCAGCAAATGCCTGCGAGAGGCTTCCCGTGAGAAAAAGACCGTCCGGTTCATCACCGCACAGTCTCATTCTGTCCATATCTTCAAAAGCTCAGCCCAGCTGTCAGCCGTGCGGTCACAGATCTGCTCCAGCTCTGCCCATTCCGGTTCTGCGGTCACATCACGGATGCCGACGACCGGAAATCCGGCTGCCTTCGCCGTTTTCGCCGCATAGAGCGCATCCTCAAAGACCAGAGTCTCCGCAGGTGCTGCGCCGAGTCTGCGTGCCGCTTCCAGATACATCTCCGGTTCCGTTTTCCCTTCGGGGAAATCATCCGCAGTCAGCACCGCCTGAAAGCAGTCTGCGATGCCGAGCCGCTTCAGCGCCGCGGGCAGCAGCGCCGGATAAGTCACGGTCGCCAGCGCGCAAGGTATTCCCTTTTCTGACGCAGTTTGCAGAAACCGCTTCGCATCCGGCTTCAGCGGAAGCTCCTCCAGATACGCCTTCGCAGCACGTTCGCTGACCGTCCTGACCGCTTCTTCCGCTGTCATCGGCAGCGAAAACCGCGCAACGATATATGCACACGCCTCCTCGACCGTCATCGGCTTGACTTCCTCGTCAATGCCTTCCGGCGGGTCAATGCCGAATTCACGGAGAAACCGCGATACCAGCTCCGACCACATACCGAGGGAATCCAGCAGAGTTCCGTCGAGGTCAAAAATCATCGCCCTGATCTTCATTCCATTTCGCTCCGGTTTGAGAGGGCGCGGAACAGCGTCACCTCATCCGTATATTCGATCACGCCGCCAACCGGCAAGCCGAATGCCAGCCGTGTTACCCTGACGCCGAGCGGCTTCAGCAGCCGGGAAAGATACATCGCAGTCGCTTCGCCTTCTACGCTGGGATTCGTCGCCATAATGACCTCCCCGACGCCGCCCGCCTGCACGCGCTCCAGCAGCTGTTTCACGCGCAGATGCTCCGGCGTGATGCCGTCGAGCGGGGAGATCAGTCCGTGCAGGACATGATACAGCCCGTCATATTCATGCGTCCGCTCGATTGCCGCGACGTCCTTCGGACCCTCCACGACACAGATCGTGCTGCGGTCGCGCTTGGCACTGCCGCAGATGCTGCAAATCTCGCCCTCAGTCAGATTCTGACAGACCGGACAGTCATGCACCTTCCGCTTGGCATTGAGGATCGCATCGGCAAACTCCTGCGCATCCTCTGCCGGCATCTCCATGACGGCAAACGCAAGGCGCTGCGCGGTCTTCATTCCGATACCGGGCAGCGCCGCAAATTTTTCGGCTAAAACGACAAGCGGCAATGCGCTGAAATCGTCCATTGCGTTCTCAGAACAGACCGGGCAGTGCGACACCGCCGGTGATCTTGCTCATCTCAGTCTCGGTGGTCTGCTCAACATTGTTGATTGCCTCGTTGACTGCGCTGATGATGAGATCCTGCAGCATCTCAATGTCCTCCGGATCGACGACCTCAGGCTTCAGCTCGATGGACTGAAGGGTCTTCTTACCGGTCACGGTAACGGAAACTGCACCGCCGCCTGCGGTTGCAGAGAAGGTGCGCTGCTCGATGTCTTCCTGAAGAACAGTGATCTGATCCTGCATTTTGCGGGCCTGATGGATCATGCTGTTCATGTCCTGCCCGCCGCCCTGAAACTGCTTGGGTACTCTCGATTTCATAAGAATTCTCCTATCATTTTTAATTTCATTTATTATGATAAGCCGCGGAAATCTCCGGCGGCGATATCAAGCGTTATCCTGCCGTGTATCGACGGCAATGCCCTGCGCCTTAGCGCGTTCCAGCAGCACATCAACCGGTGCCGCCTTATCCTCCTCCGATTCGACGCATTTGAACCGGATCGCATATTTTCTGCCGAGCACCTGCGCTGCTGCCTCACCGAGTGCGACAGCGTCCTGCTTCATAAACAGCTTTTTGAACAGCCGGTTGCGCACAATCATCAGCAGAATATTCTGCTCCTCGATAACAAATGCATTCGAGCCCTGAAGCAGACCGGAAACAGAGGGATTCACCTCATCGAAGCGTTCCAGCACGGTTGCCCAGTTCTTGACCGGCGTATACTGCGCGGTATCCGGTTTGCCCTCGACCTGAAGATCCTGCGCGGGGACATTCCGTTTCGGCGCAGGCTTCTGAAGCACGGGCTGCGCAGCCGGTACACCGTTCTGCATCATAGACCGGATCTGCTGTTCCAGTGCGGCGATGCGCTTTTCCAGTGCCTTGACATCGCCCTTCTGCCCGATCTCCTCGCTGCACAGGCGAATCAGCGTCATTTCCAGCTCCATGCGGCGGTTGCCGGCTCTGGTCATGCGGTCGCAGCAGGCACGCACCTCGCTCAGTGCCTGAAGCACGGCGGGAAGCGGCATCTGCTCTGCGATGCTCCGAAGCTGTTCCAGCTCGTCCGGCATACAGGCGAGCAGCTCCGGATCATCCGGTGCGGTTTTCAGCAGCATCAGATTTCTGAGCTGCTGTGAAATTTCATCTGCAAAGCGCGTCATATCCTTCGACTGCCGGTAGAGCAGGTCGATGCGCTGAAGTGCTGCTGCGGCATCATGCCCCGCAGCGGCGCGGAGAATCTCATAGACCGACTCTGTTCCCGCGACGCCGACCGCCTCCTCGACGGTTTCCGTCCCGATCTCATCGGTCACAGCCGCACACTGATCCAGCAGGCTCAGCGCGTCACGCATACCGCCGTCTGCAAGTGCGGCGATGCGGAACGCGGCGGCATCTGAGACAGTGAACTGCTCATGCTCCGCGATATACTGGATTCTGCCTGCGATATCCGCGGGCAGAATTCTTCGGAAATCAAAGCGCTGGCAGCGGGAAAGAATCGTTGCCGGCACCTTGTGAATCTCAGTGGTTGCAAAGAGAAATTTGACATAGGGAGGCGGTTCCTCGATCATCTTCAGCAGTGCATTGAACGCGCCTGCCGACATCATATGCACCTCGTCGATGATATACACCTTATACTTGCATCGCACGGGCAGGAATGCCGCATTGTCGCGGAGATTCCGCACCTCATCGACGCCGTTGTTGGAGGCGCCGTCGATCTCAATGAGATCAGTCAGCGCGCCGGCATCCGCATCTCTGCATATTTCGCATTCGAGGCAGGGATTGCCGTCTTTCGGGTGCAGGCAGTTGACCGCCTTTGCAAAGATCCGCGCACTGGTTGTTTTACCTGTACCGCGCGAGCCGGTAAACAGATAGGCATGCGCAGTTTTCTCGCGGATGATCTGATTTTTCAGTGTTTTCGTGATATGGGGCTGCGCGACAATATCGTCGAAGGTCTGCGGCCGCCATTTGCGATACAGTGCCTCATATGCCGCCATGCTGCCACCTCCGCTTCGTTCTGGGTTTCAGCGAACCGTCCGGGCTGTTGTATTACGGTGCGTCATTCCGCTCCGACTCTGCCGGTTCGGGCTGCTGTTCCGGCTCCTGCTCTGCCCATTCGGGATGCTCCTCAAGCATCAGCGCCTTGGTTTCATCGTAGTAATTCCGGAACTGACGCGGATTCTTGAGCCGGTTCATCAGTGCTTTATATCGGTAATCCTTTGCCGCGGCGAAATTTCCGAGCTGGAGGTTGGCGATTGCCATGCCGCTCAATGCAAAGGCATAATTCTGCTTTTTCTCGATCGAACGCTCAAACCACTCGATCGCCTGCTCCGGTTTTTTCTGTTTGATGAACAGATAACCGATATCGGTATACAAAAAATAGAACTCCGGCGGCGGGTCATGCTCCAGCAGATCCTGGAACGCTTCAAAGCTCCGGTCGAAGTCTCCGCTTTCAGAATAGCTCCGCGCCTGAAACAGCTTCGCGAAATGCCGCGGAAATCCGTTGCGGATCGCTGTCTCATAGAACGGAACCGCATTGGACGGGCAATCGAGAAGCTGATAGCATCTGCCGATATAAAAGGACAGCACACCGATCTCCTGATCGGTCAGCTCATAATGCTGCACCTCAAGGAACTGTTCCAGTGCCGCATGCGCATTGTCGCGCATATAGTCATCCATGCCCGAACAGAACAGTTTATCCGCCTTGCTGAATCCGCCGAAGGTATTGCCGATCAGTTCCTCATCCACGCGCACCGCTGCCCGCTGGATTTCCTTGTTCTCCAGCACAAGCGCCGTAAAGAGCGCGATCAGATAGCAGATCAGCAGAATCTTCAGATACATCGAAGGTCCGAACTCCACATTGTGCGGCGTACCGCGGACCACAAACGAAATGAGCAGGACAGCATAGATCATCAGCGCAGGCAGCGCCGCCTTGAACAAAATATTCAGCAGGCGCTTCCCCAATCTGCGAAGTCTGTCTCCCATGCACACCCCTCCGCTCTGACAGTTCCGGACACAAAGCAAAAAATTCCGGATCATAGGTGTGCAGGCTGACTGCGGCACGCCAAGCGCTCCGCTTAATGCTGCTCGGTTCCCCGCCTGACATGGTTCACGGTGCTTTGCTGCACAGGGCCCGCACACCTATGATCCGGAATATTCGGATCTAGTGATAGCTGTTCACTGATTCTGTATCACATTATACCACATTCCCTCTGAAATTTCAAGAGGTAAATTGTGATTTCTGATAATTTTTGCATTTTGTGAAATTACCCCTTGACATTTTCGTTACTTTGTGCTATAATAGCAAGGCAGTCGGGAAACGGACGCCGGTCAGAATGCGTTTGCAGGATGATTTGAGGTACGGTTCCGGCGAAAATCGAGGTGTGGCTCAGTTTGGTAGAGCGCTGCGTTCGGGACGCAGAGGCCGCAGGTTCAAGTCCTGTCACCTCGACTCTTTTTATTCATGAAAACAGACTTCGGGCAGTGCGTCCGGAGTCTGTTTTCGTTTTGGGAATCAGCTGTCTTTTCCCGCAGAAAACCGCTGTTTGAAAATAACATGCGATACACAGATTCCCCTTGACAAATAAACACAGTAACTCTATAATATAACCAACGGCACCGGATGCCGGATGCACACATCTGAAGGAGGGTTTCTTATGATTCGCACAAATGTTTATCAGACCACAGACGTCAGAAAGCTGACGCTGCAAAAAGGCTGCTTCTCTGTTCTGGAATACGACCGGGATATTTCGGTCGGGCCGGGCAGCGCACAGAGTGCATATTTCGCCGCGAAAATGGGGCTGAAACGCCGTCAGCTTCTCGCCGGACTGAACGGGAACGGCATTATCATGCAGGCAGGCGCCATGCAGATCATCAGCGGAAACATTCAGGCAGGCACGAATGTGAAGGGCGTCGGTGACTTCTTCAAAAAAGCGATCAGCGCGAAGGTCACGAACGAATCCGCAATCAAACCGCATTACACGGGCTACGGCACCATCCTTTTCGAGCCGACCTATAAATATATCCTGCTGGTTGATCTGAGCGAGTGGGGCGGCTTTGTCACAATCGAGGACGGACTGTTCCTTGCCGCAATGGATTCAGTCAATCTCAGTGTTACGGCGCGTTCCAATGTCTCCTCTGCCCTGCTGGGCGGCGAAGGTCTGTTCAATACCGCGCTGAACGGAACCGGAATTGTCGCGCTTGAAAGTCCGGTTCCCTATGAGGAGCTGCTGATCTTTGATCTCGATAACGACTGTCTGAAAATCGACGGAAATATGGCAATCGCATGGTCGTCGGGGCTTCAGTTTACCGTCGAGCGCACCACAAAAACGCTGATCGGCTCGGCTGCCTCCGGCGAAGGACTGGTCAATGTCTACCGCGGCAGCGGCCGTGTTCTGGTCGCACCGGTTGCAAAATAACAACAGCGCAAAACAGCGCCGCCAAATCTTCGGCGGCGCTGTTTCGATATATGGAGGTGGAAGTTATCATGAAATATCCGGGTTACTGTGCTTCTGTGGTGTCGGTTGCAATCGACTTCAGCGCAGTGGTCAGACCGGCAAGACCCTGAATCTCGCTCGGAATGATGATCTTGGTTGCCTTGCCGTCCGCAGCCTTCGAGAAGGCTTCCAGAGACTTGAGCTGGATGACCTTGTTCGTCGGTGCAGCATCGTTCAGCTTGCGGATGCTGTCTGCAACCGCCTGCTGCGTGAGCTGAATTGCCTCAGCATCGCCCTGTGCCTCCAGCATTTTCTGCTGGCGGACTGCCTCAGCGCGGAGCAGCATTGCCTGCTGCTGTGCTTCTGCGGCAAGGATCTGCGCTTCCTTCTCCGCCTGTGCGCGGAGAATCTTGGATTCCTTTTCACCTTCTGCAACCAGAATCGCAGACTTCTTTTCACCTTCTGCCTGAAGGATCTTTTCACGGCGCTCACGCTCAGCCTTCATCTGCTTTTCCATGGCGTCCTGAATCTCTCTCGGCGGAAGGATGTTCTTCAGCTCCACGCGGTTGACCTTGATGCCCCAGCGGTCGGTTGCCTGGTCGAGAATCGCGGTAATCTTCGTGTTGATGACATCACGCGAAGTCAGCGTTGCGTCCAGTTCCATTTCACCGATGATGTTACGGAGCGTAGTCGCGGAAAGGTTCTCGATTGCAGCCATCGGGCGCTCAACGCCGTAGGTGTACTGCTTGGCATCGGTCACCTGGAAGAACACGACCGTGTCGATCTGCATGGTAACATTATCCTTTGTGATAACCGGCTGCGGCTTGAAATCCACAACCTGCTCTTTGATTGTCACGACCTTGACCACACGGTCAAAGAACGGCACCAGGAAGTGCGGTCCGGTGTGCCACTCCTGATAGAATGTACCCAGACGCTCGACAACATAAACGCTTGCCTGCGGGACAATGCGGATATTCGCAATGAACACAAGCAGCAGGATCACGACAAATACGAGTGCGCCGATCAGCGCGCCTGATCCGAGATCAATGAATGCAAATGCAGCAGTCAGCATAATTATTTCCTCCGTTCACTTATCCAATCAAATGTTTTGTTCAGCGTGTCTGCCGCATTCCGTTCAGATCACGCACAATGAGCTTGGCGCCCTCGACCGCCGTAATCATTACGACCGTCTCCTTCGGAATCACAGCTCCGTTCTCGGAGACTGCCATCCAGTCCACACCGTTGTTTCTGGCTCTGCCTGTACCGAGTGCGGGGTTGACCTCCTCGATCACAACGGCGGTATCACCGATCTCTCTGTCCGAATTCATCGCAGGAGTCCGCTTGACCTTCAGCTTTTTCAGGAGCGGTCTGGACGCAATCAGAAGCACGCCGGAAACAGCGACAAAGATGCCGAACTGTCCGACAAATCCGATTTTGAAGAATGCAGCGGTAAATGCCGCCGCCGCACCAAAGGCAAACCAGATACTGACAAGCTGTAGACTTGCACACTCCGCGATCACTGCAAGGACGAAGATCACTCCCCACAGAATCATTTCAACCATGCGCAATCCTCCCTTCACATGCCGCGGTTCTGCGGCGCTTTATGGTCTTATTCTAGCACATTCCGGACAAAAAAGCAAGACGCAAAATAATACAATTTTCGCCGCAGGGAGCAGGTACCCCGATTTTCGGAACATTTCCGGTAGTATTCTCCGGATTCCTTCCGTTTCCTCCGTTTCCCGCACAAGGTCACGCTCAGACCGTATGCACAGAATTTACACGTATCTGCTCAAATTTCATTTGTGATGCATCATATGTATAATCTCAGACTGTGCGGGCATACTGCCATTGCGGGGATTCCCGCCGATTTCGTCCGAAAGGAGCAGAACACGCAATGGAGAACAGAAAGAATCCGAATATCCGCTGTACCGTCGGTCAGTGCCGGCATAATCTGTGTACAGAAAACTTCTGCACGCTCGATCAGGTCCGCATCGGCACGCACGAAGCAGAGCCTTCCGTGCCCGAATGTGTGGACTGTATTTCCTTCGAGAAGCGCACAAGCTGCTGAGCAGTTTCGCGCTCCGACCGCCCTGTGTTCTGCTGTCTGCGGAATGCAGGGCGTCGGATTGTGCATCCGGCACAAAAAGCAACAGTCCGAAATAGACAAAGTGACAATTTTCCGCCGAATCGCTTGCAGTTGCGCCCTGTTTGCGGTATAATATAATGGTAAAGCTGTAAGAGGGTATCATGATTCATAATCTGTCAGAAAGGAGCCTCGTTATGTCTGATAAAACGATCACGTTTTCCATTTCGGAAGAACGCGAAAAAGAAATGCTGCAGATCCTGCGCACGGTGTATGACGCACTGAATGAAAAGGGCTATAATCCTATCAATCAGATCGTCGGTTATATTCTCTCCGAGGATCCGACCTATATTACCGTACATAAGAATGCCCGCAGCCTCATCCGCCACATCGACCGCGATGAGCTGATGCAGGTACTGGTGCGCAATTATCTGTCTGAATAAGATCAGTGAGCATTCCAAAACAGGGGGCGCGGGAGACCGTGCCCCCTGTTTCTGCTCCTTTGTGTGCAAATATTCTCTGTTCCGGCTGCTGATTATCATCTGCTGTTCACCGAACTGTCACGCGCACGCTTGACAAACAGAGCCTGCGCGTGGTATAATAAAGGCAATCTGCACCTGTGGCGAAACTGGCATACGCGATGGATTTAGGTTCCATTGCCGCAAGGCGTGCAGGTTCAAGTCCTGTCAGGTGCATCGCGGGCTTCCCGCCCGCCGTACTCTGCGGTATAAAAGTACACCCCGTACCGTATGCCGCGAACCAAAAAGAAAGGATGCATTCAAAGTATGAAACGCAGAACGCTGATACCGGTGCTTCTGCTCGCAGCGTGCTTCTGCACCGCATGCGGCAGCAAGACCAAACAGACTGAAGTAAGCAGCGAAGCCGAAGTAACCACACCCACAGATGTAACCGTCCCGTCCCTTCAGAACGACGACGATGTGGACGCGCGCGTTGTCCTCGATAACGGCACTGTCATGACAATCACGGACGACGGCTCGATCATCTCTACAACGGACGAAGGTCTGGAATGGAACTATCTGAGCGGTACCTGCCGTTTGACCTTCCCGAAGGACTGGGAGGATCGCTTCTATGTCCGCGGTACATCTGTGTACAGCAGGGCGTGCTATGACAAAAAAGTCAACTCCGGAAAACTGTTCTCGATCGACTTTATGGAAGCGGATGAGCTTGCAGACAGCAGCGTCAATTATGTCGCACTGCTCGGTGCCGTCCGTGAATTCTACACGGTCGCAATCCTGCCTTCCGAGGATACCTATGACACCGCAGACACCGATCTGTTCGCAGAGTATACCGACATGAGCGGCGATCTCAGCGCGATCTTCCAGACTGCACAGTGCAGCACCACCAAGGATTTCAAGCCGATCGACCTCACCAATTATGAGCTTTCGACCGTTTCCAACAACTCCAAGCTGTTCGGCTGCTGGAGCACAAAGAATGCGGACGCATCCGGCTTTACGCCCTATGCGGTCTTCCGTTCCCGCGACAGCGCCTTCGGCTTCCACAGCACCGCGAACGATCTGCTGTTCGGCGCATTTTATGTGAACAAAAACGCTCCGAACTATGTCTGGAATACCGAGAACTGGGGCGATGCCGGTCTGGTCTTCGCAGGCGGTCAGGCTTACCGTGTGACCTATTCCGAGACCGAGCCGATGGAGCTGGTCTTTGAGCCGCTGTTCCCGACCGAGGATTACGGCACGCTGGAGATCTCCAAGTTCTTCTTCGACCGCGACTATCAGGAAATCTACCCCGGTGACGACAAGTCCTCCGGTGAGGAAGTCGAATTCCAAAAGTAATTCATCTGCAAAGAAGCAGGCACCTCAGTGTCTGCTTCTTTTATTTATGAAATTCGTGCGGAAGCTATTGACAAATTCCGCGCAGTGTGCTATAATAGCCTTGGTTGAACAACCGTTCAACCGAGGAGGTGCAGCATGGCAGCAGAAAAACATCCGCAGACCGAATGCGACTGTGAGGTCATCCATGAGGAAGTCGTCACGGAAGTCCGCGGTCAGCTCTGCGGGAAGGAAACCTATATCGAACTCGCAACACTGTTCAAGCTGTTCGGTGATGCGACCCGCGTCCAGTTGCTGCATGCACTGGAGCAGCACGAAATGTGTGTCTGTGACCTCGCCGCCCTGCTCGGCGTGACCAAATCCGCAATCTCGCATCAGCTCAAATCGCTGCGGATTGCCCGTCTGGTCAAATACCGCAGAGACGGTCAGAATGTTTACTACTCCCTCGCAGATGACCATGTGAAGAAAATCCTCGACATGGGCTACGAACATATCTCTGAATAACCTGAAATCCCGACACCTGAAAATGCCGGGATTTTACCGGAACAACTGTTGAATAAATGCTCAACTGTAAAACAGAACAGGAGGAAACGATGGAACTGGTCTATACCCTCAAAGGGCTGGAATGCCCCCACTGCTCCGCTAAAATTGAACACGATGTCGGGAAGCTCAGTGAGGTTCGCTCTGCAACAGTGAACCTCATGAAGCAGACGCTGACCGTCAGCACCGATCATACAGAGATTTCGCCGCTGGAACATGCGATTACGGAGATCGTTCATCGCCATGAGCCGGATGTCGATGTTCTGCCGCAGGCTGCTTCGTCGGCGCGGACCGTGCGGGAGTACCGGCTGAAGGGACTCGACTGCCCGCACTGCGCTGCGAAGATTGAGCGGGATGCCGCCGCACTGCCGGAAGTCGCGGAAAGCACCGTGAATCTGATGCGGGAGTGTCTGACGCTGAAGCTTCATGAAGACACCGGTGACGCGCTGACACAGAAGATCACGGAGATCGTTCACCGCCATGAACCGGATG
Organism: uncultured Ruminococcus sp.; assembly: GCA_946531975.1. GTDB lineage: Bacteria > Bacillota > Clostridia > Oscillospirales > Ruminococcaceae > Firm-04. The sequence continues at coordinate 23,638 of CAMNAY010000003.1, forward strand.
TCGCCGTTGCCGAGCGCATCAAAAGCGCCGCGGCTCCGCAGAAACACGAACATGCACACGAGCATGAGCATGAACATGCGCACGCACATGAACACGAGCACGAGCATCATCACGGAGATTCCGAAAACCGCACTATGCTCATCCGCATCATCGCCGGTGCCGTCATCTTCGCAGCAGCCATGCTGATCTCACTGGGAGACTCCAAGCCGCTTTCGTATCTCTCCGCCGGGCTGATGCTGGTGACCTATGTGCTGCTCGGCTGGGATGTGGTGCTGCATGCCGTCAAAAACATCGCACACGGCAAGGTGTTCGATGAACATTTTCTGATGAGTGTCTCGACCGTCGGTGCAATCGCCATGCGGGAATTTCCGGAGGCAGCGGCAGTCATGCTGCTGTACCAGACCGGCGAGTGGTTTCAGTCCATGGCAGTGCAGCGGTCACGGAAGTCAATCTCCGCACTCATGGAGATCTGCCCCGACACCGCAAATCTGCTCGAAAACGGAACCGTGCAGACCGTCCCCTGTAAGGAGGTCGCTGTTACGGATGAAATCATCGTCAAGCCCGGCGAGCGCATCCCGCTGGACGGCACGGTCATCTCCGGCGAATCCATGCTGGATACCAGTGCCCTGACCGGTGAATCCGTCCCGCGGCGTGTCCGTGCAGGTGATGCGGCACTCTCCGGCTGCATCAATCAGTCCGGAACGCTGACACTCGAAGTCACAAAGCCTTACAGCGAATCGACCGCTTCCAAAATCATCAGCATGGTCGAGAATGCCTCTGCCCGCAAAGCACCTGCAGAGAATTTCATCACGACCTTTGCACGCTATTATACGCCCGTCGTCGTGATCGCGGCACTGCTGCTCGCACTGATTCCCCCGCTGGCATTCGGCGGCGGCTGGTCAGACTGGATCCACAGAGCATTTGTATTTCTGATTGTCTCCTGCCCCTGCGCGCTGGTCATTTCGATCCCGCTGACCTATTTCGGCGGCATCGGCGCCGCCTCCAAGAAGGGCATCCTCATCAAGGGCAGCAACTACCTCGAAGCACTGAACCGCGTCACGGAGATTGTCTTCGACAAAACCGGTACGCTCACCGAAGGCGTGTTCCATGTCGCAGCGGTCTATCCGGCTCAGGGCTATGATGAAACCTCTCTGCTGAAGCTGGCGGCAGTCTGCGAACAGGGTTCCAATCATCCGATCGCGCAGTCCGTCCTGCGGGCATACGGTTCTGAAGTCCCCGATATCTGCGAAGAACTCGATGAGCTGCCGGGATTCGGCATCGAAGCGGTCAGCGGCGGCAGACAGCTGCTCGCAGGCAGTGCGAAGCTCATGACCCGGCACGGCATTCCCTACGCCGAATGCACAAAAGCCGGAACCAAGGTCTATGTCGCAGAAGACGGCAGATATGCAGGCTGCATTCTGATTGCCGATGCCTGCAAGAAGGACAGCCGCGAAGCGATCCGGACACTGCATGAAAGCGGCATCCGGAAGATGACAATGCTGACCGGCGATGACAAAGTGATCGCGGAAGCGGTTGCAGCAGACCTGGAGCTGGACGGCTTCGCGGCAGAGCTGCTCCCCGCACAGAAGCTCGAACATCTCGAAGAAATGCTGAATCAGATTCCGGCAGGTGAAAAGCTCGCATTTGTCGGTGACGGCATCAATGACGCACCGGTACTGGCACGCGCCGATCTGGGCATTGCCATGGGCGCGCTCGGCTCGGATGCCGCGATTGAAGCAGCGGATGTCGTACTGATGACCGATGAACTTTCCAAACTGACAGAGGCGCGTGCTGTCGCAAAGAAAACGCGCCGGATCGTCATTGAGAACCTGATCTTTGCACTCGGCGTCAAAGCCGTTCTGCTGGCGCTCGGTGCGCTGGGCATCGCAGGCATGTGGGCTGCGGTGTTCGGCGATGTCGGTGTCGCGATTCTCGCGGTGCTGAACGCCATGCGGATGCTGAAAAAATAACTCAGAAACGCCGTCCGGCGAAAAAACCGGACGGCGTTTTGCTGTTTATTGCGCATTCTGAACAAGGGTCTCCCACGGGATCATCTTTCCGGCGAGACCGTTGACGTAGTATTGCAGAATGATCTGTGCATCGACTGCATCGACCTTTCTGTCCTTGGTAACGTCCGCAGCATACCATGCGGTTCCCAGACCGTCATCCTTGCCCGCCAGCGTATTCACATATGCCTGAAGCGCCATCTGTGCATCATCTGCACCGATCTTGCCGTCAGCATTGACATCTCCGCGGGAAAGGTCAGGAGCCAGCAGATCTGTCAGGTATCCCGGCAGCTCCTCCGTGTCGAGCCGGGCATAGCTCCCGTCCGTATGCGCCCCAGAATAAACGGTTCCGTTTCCGCCGGTGAGCTTGACACAGTCAAAGAACATTTTGTCTGATGTACCGGACTTCATACCGGAGAAATCCCAATGCTTTCCTGCATAGATCGTTGTGAGCTTCCGGCAGCCGCGGAACATCTGATTTGTATTGGTGACCTGTGATGTATGAAAGCTCATCAGATCAAGCTCCGTCAGCGATCCGCAGTACGCAAACATCTCACTCATATCTGCTGCGGAAGGAGTTTCCCAGCCTCTCAGATCAAGCGTCGTCAGCACGCTGCAGTCCATGAACATCTTGCTGAAATCCACAGCCTTTTCTGTGCGGAAGCCGGACACATCCAGCTCGGTCAGCGAAGAACACCCGTTGAACATACCTTTGAACGTCGTGACATTGGATGTATCAAACCGGTGAAACGCAAAGCTCTTGACAGAAGTGCAGCCGCTGAACATCTCACTCATATCAGTGACATGTCCGGGATCCAGATTTGTCGCCGAGATCTTTTCCAATGCGCTGCATCCGCAGAACATTCTTGCGAATGTTGTCGCAGAATCCGAGCGCCAGTGGGTAATGTCCAGTGCCTTCAGTGCCCTGCACTGTTCAAAAGCCCTGCTCATATCCGTGACCTGTGAGGTGTCAAAGCTGTCAATTTTCAGATTGGTAAGGCTGACACAGTTTCTGAACATCTGACTGATGCTCTGCAGCTTCGGTGTTCTGAAGTCGGAGAGGTCCAGCGCGTAAAGCGCCCGGCACTCAAGAAACATATTGCTCATACTCGTGACATTCGAGGTGTCGATCCCGTTCAGCTTCACAGTCTTCAGCGCGCCGCTGAGTGCAAACATATATTCCATATCCTTGACATTTGCAGTGTTCAGACCGGAGAGATTCACAGAAACAAGATTCGGACAGTTGTAGAACATATACCTCATGCTCGTAACGGCAGCGGCATCTGCATTGGACAGGTCGATCGTCTCAGCCGGATAGTTGCTGAACAGCATCGCACACCGTTCGGGGAGCACCGCGCCCTCAGCAGCGACGATCTTCTTGACCTGTTCCTTCTTATCAAAATACTCCAGCGAAGATGACAGCAAAGAGTTCTCTTTCCGGGCAGTGATTGTCAGTGTTCCCGTTGTTTCGTCAAACGTAAATACGTCATTGTCTTCTGTATTGACAGATGCGGCAGCAGCGATATCTGTTTCTGCGCAGACCGTATTGCACACCGGCAGAGCTGCTGCACCGGCAACAGTCAGCAATCCTGCGAAACATGCACCATAAAGGCGGCTCATCTTCATATTCCAAATCCTTTCCCACTATACAGCTTCGCAAACAGCATCAGCATCCTGTGCTGTTTGCGAAGCCCTGCTTTTTTATTTTGTGTTCTGAACGAGGGTCTCCCACGGGATCACCTTTCCGGCGAGACCGTTGACGTAGTATTGCAGAATGATCTGTGCATCGACTGCATCGACCTTTCCGTCCTTGGTGATGTCGGCTGCTGCTTTCTGTGCATCAGTCAGACCGCTGGGCTTGCCTGCCAGCGTATTCACATACGCCTGAAGCGCCATCTGTGCATCCTCAGCGCCGACTTTTCCGTCGGAGTTGAGGTCGCCGCATTCTGCGGCAGACGCAGTACCGAGCGGCACAAACGGAATCTGATACTCTGCTGCATAGGCTTCGGCTGCGGATCCGGTATATCCCTTAATTGTCAGCTGCGGGCATCCTGCAAGCGCACCCGGCCAAATGTTTGTGACACGCGCAGGAATGACGATCTCGGTCAGGCTGCTGCATCCGCCGAATGCGCCGCCGCCGATTTGCTCAACACCGTCCGGAACCGTGACCGAAGTCAGCGCGGTACATTGATTGAATACCGCATCTGCGATCCCTGTAATCCCCGCAGGCAGTGTGACCGACTCCAGCGCTGTACAGTCCCAGAACGCGCCCATGCCCAGCTCTGTGACACTGTCGGGAATCGTGATCTCTCTCAATTTCCAGCACTCCGAAAAAGCAGCGATACCGATACCGGTCAAGCCCTCCGGAAGAGAGACCGTTTGGAGATTATGGCAGCCGGAAAACGCATCGATACCGATGCGCCTGACGCTTGCGGGAATCGTGATTTCCGTCAGCAGCGCAGCATCATAAAATGCATAGGTACCGATACTCGTGATGCCTTCCGACAGCTGCACGGATTTCACCTGACAGATTTTCCACGGCACTTCGTCGGAATCCCAGTTGTCCATATCGCCGGTTCCGCTGATCGTCAATGCGCCGGTAAGCGCATCAAATGCCCATGTGAGGTTTTCGCCGCAGGTTCCTGTTTCAGCCGGCTCGCCGAGCACCCGAAACGGAATGCTCATCTCCCTGGCGTAGGATTCCGCATAGGAACCGGCTGCACCGTAGATCGTCAGTTTGTCACAGAAGCGGAACGTGTCTTTCCGAATCAGGGTGACATTCTCCGGAATGACAATGGATTCGAGATTGGAGCAGCCTTGAAATGCGGTCCACTCGATTGTGGTGATCTGATCCGGCACGACAAAGGAAGTCAGCGCACGGCAGCCATCCATCATCTGCACCGGGATTTTCGTGACGCCTTTGGGGATATTGAATTCCTTCAGTTTTTCGCAGCCGGTAAATGCGCCGTCGCCGATTTTTGTGACCGTTTCCGGAATATGGATCTCAGTCAGGGAATTGCAGCTGCTGAACATGTAGCTCCCGATTGTTTCGAGCCCTTCCGGCAGACGAACCGAAGTCAGAGTCGTACAGGCTGAAAATGCGCTGAAAGCAAAACTCGTGACGCTGTCCGGAATGTACACAGAGGTCATTTTTGCAGAACCGAATGCACTGTAATCAATATACGTTACGGGAAGTCCGTCGATCTCGGACGGGATTACCAGATCATCCGGGAGATCCCGCGTATAGCCGCAGATCCAGATGCTGCCGTCATGGATCTCATATTCCATGCCGTTATAAATCAGCGCATCCTCCGCGGATACCGGCAGCAGTATCACGGCAGAGAAAGACAGGATTCCTGCGCACGCTGCTGAACAAAGCCTTTTCATCTTCATAGTTGTCCTCTTTCCCACTATACAGCTTCGCAAACAGCATCAGCATCCTGTGCTGTTTGCGAAGCCCTGCTTTTTTATTTTGTGTTCTGAACGAGGGTCTCCCACGGGATCACCTTTCCGGCGAGACCGTTGACGTAGTATTGCAGAATGATCTGTGCATCGACTGCATCGACCTTTCCGTCCTTGGTGATGTCGGCTGCTGCTTTCTGTGCATCAGTCAGACCGCTGGGCTTGCCTGCCAGCGTATTCACATA
>CAMNAY010000004.1 GCA_946531975.1 uncultured Ruminococcus sp.
GGCGTCAATGCGCTCAAAGCCGTCGAGCAGCATGTCTCTGTGCCGGAAGGCACGCTCTGTTCCGCGGGCAACACAGGTCAGCGGGTCACGCGCCGTGCGGCAGGGGACGCCGAGCATACGTGTCAGATACTGCTCCAGACCGCCGAGCAGCGCGCCGCCGCCCGTCAGCAGAATGCCGTTCTTGCAGATGTCACCGACCAGCTCCGGCGGGGTTTCCTCCAGCACACGCCGGATTGTCTCGATGATCGTGTTGATATCATCTTCGAGCGCCTCGGAGATCTCCGCTTCACTGAGATCGACCTGATCGGGCAGTCCGCGGGAGATATTTCTGCCCTTGACCGGCGCGATGATATCCTCGGAAGGATTATACAGGTTGCAGAGGTTTTTCTTCGCTTTTTCCGCGGAATTTCCGCCCAGCAGCACCTGATATTTATTCTGCACATAGCGGATGATCGACTGGTCGAAGCGGTTGCCCGCGATCTTCAGCGAGCGCGCCGTGACAATGCCGTTCATCGACACAACCGCGATATCGGTCGTTCCGCCGCCGATATCGACGACCATGTGACCGACCGGCTTGTTGATGGAAATGCCGGCGCCGAGCAGTGCTGCGAGCGGCTCCTGAATCAGATGTACCTTGCGGGAGCCGGTACTCATTGCGGCGTCGAGGATCGCACGCTTTTCGACATCCGTAATCAGTGACGGAACACAGATCACGATGCGCGGCTTCATAATGCGCACACCGGCTGCAACGTCGATCAGCTCGCGCATCAGCGCCTGCGTGAGAATATCATCTGAAATCACGCCGTCCTGAAGCGGATGCACGACGGCGATATACGAGGGGGAGCGCCCCTCCATGCGGTAAGCCTCCGTGCCGACCGCGACGACACGCTCTGTGCGGCGGTCAAAGGCGATCACAGACGGCTCATTCAGGACAACGCCTTTTCTGCGGCGCGTGATAATGATATTTGCCGTACCAAGATCAATTCCGATATCCATTTCGTTCCAGACCTTTCTTTTGTTTGCGGTTTCTTATTTTTCTATCTCAAGTTCCATCTCGGTAAATTTGGAATGGCTGACGGTAAATCCGAGTTTTTCATAGATCGGGCGTCCCATATCGCTCGCAGAGAGCGTCACGAGATCCAGCCCAAGGCGTTTTGCATCTGCAATCAGATGCTGCATGATGCGGGTTGCACAGCCCTGTCCGCGATATTCCGGCTCCGTAAACACACCCAGCACATAGCCGGTCTTCCCGTTCGGGAAATGCGGATTGGCAGGCTTTTCGGTCACGCAGAGAATCGCGCAGGCACAGGCATGTGCCGTACCGTCCGCCTTTGCGGTATAGCAAAAGCAGTCGCGGTTCAGATGCGCGGTGAAATACAGGGGAAGCTGCTCCCGGATTGCGGTGAGTTTCTCCGGCGGCAATGTGCCGAATTCCTCATCAAAATATGCAAGGCGCAGCCGCACAAGCTCCGGAATGTCGGATGCCGCTGCTGTTCCGATTTCGATCATAACGCCTCCTGCTGCCGGTTCAGAAATCATGTACCTTTTATTATAGCACAGTTTTTTCTTTTTCACAAGAGGTAATTCACAAAAAAGCGGTGTCCGGCTGAGAAATCAGAAGCCGCCGTGCAAAATCAGATCCGTCACTTCGTTTACGACTGTTTCGAGATCCTTTGCTCCGTCAATCACATAATCTGTGCCGGTACGCTGCGCATCCTGCATGTGAACATACGCAGGTCTTGCTGCATGCAGGTAGGTCTCCATCTCACGCCGGATCTCCTCCGCCGAAGCATCCTGCATATCCCGCAGCACTCTGCGTGCCATAGCAATGTCCAGCGGCGTGTCAATGAAAATGCAGCAGTCCAGATCATCCCGAATCATCCGGTGCCCGTATGCAAACGGATAATCCAGCAGCAGATAATCACAGGCTCCGCTGCGGCGGATTCGCTCAATATCCGCTTTGAGCGGCGACAGATCCCATACATGCACATCGGCACCCTCTGACATCCATTTGCCGAAATCCTCGACCTCACCTGCAAATGTATAGTCGTCGAAGTGCAGCGAGGCTGCGCGCGGGAGCCGCTCCCTGACCGCACGGACGACCGTAGTCTTGCCGCCGGCTGTTACTGCGCCGATCGCAATAATTTTCACGGTTCGCTCCTTTTCTGTTGTGTACCGTTCTCCTGCTCTGCCGCTTCATTCAGCAGATACTGCTGCCTGACGCGCGCTGCCGCCTGCGAACGGAATGCGGGCGGCGAAAGGATTTCCAGCACCGGCCCGAAGCTCAGAAGCTGAATCAGCACCTCAGTCTCATCCTGTGAATCATACCAGAGCTGCACCGTGCAGCAGCCGGTCTTCGGGTCACGCTCCGATCGCTTTTCATAGGCGGCAAACTGCATCATGAACCGCTCGACGCCGTTGCGCTCCGGCGTCACGCGCACAGTCACAGGCTCTGCGCAGCGCCTTGCCTGAAGCAGCTCGCTGACAGACCGCTCCGGCTGAACCGTCTCCGCTGTCTCCGAGACTGCTGTCATGCGTCCCAGATTGATCAGCCCGCTGCCCCGCTGGATGCCGCCGCGCACGTTCCGGCAGTGCAGCCGGAATTTGTCGTTCTTCTGCGAATACTCCAATGCCTGCGGCAGTACCGTCACGTTCATCCGCTCCCCTTTGCCGCTCTGAAAGGCGATCTTCACCAGCCGATGATGCTTCAGCGCGTGCAGAATCACGCGGAAATTCGCACGGTACTCCGGCGATTCAAACGGGTCGCCGTCCGTGTAGCGGTCTGTATAGCGGAAGTGCTCCGGCAGATACAGCGGCTTGATATCCGCGAGCTGCTCCGACAGGACACGCAGCGCTTCATCGCTCAGAAAGAGTGCAAGCCGCGGGTCATTGAGCTTTGCACGCAGCCAGCGCTTTTGCAGCAGCGTTACACGCGGCTCCGGCTTATGGTGCAGCACGGAGCGAAGGGTTCCGTCTGCCTGCCGTGAGAACAGATGCCAGTCGGAGCCGTCCTTCTGCGGAATCAGCTTCTGCGGAAGAAACAGCACCGAATCGCGGAAGCCCTCTCTGCGGATCTCGTCATAGACCGTCTGCTCATCGACCTCCGCTTTTTGCAGCAGACGCGCCGCAATGCGGAAATATACACCGTAGATCTCACTGAATATGCTCATCATTCTCTGCTCCGTACATGCGCTGCATCCGGCGGATGTCCCACTGAAAACGGGCACGCAGCTTCGGCGTTCCGCCCTCTGCGCGCACAATTCTGCCGATCAGCGTCTTTGTCCACTGCATCACCTCGTTCGGGTCATGCACATCAAATGTCATCTGAAAGAGCTGCTCCCCGACCTGTTCGAGCGTTCCGCAGCGTTTCTCCCGCCGCAGGCGCTCCAGCACATAGGCTTCGGTCTGCGGATTGACCCGACCCGTCAGCTTCAGCGGCTCGGACGGTTCATTCTCCCGCCGCATCCCGAAGGAGACCCCGAAGCAGCGTACACGGTTCCTGCGGAATTTCTCGGCAATCTGCGGATATGCCGCAGAAGGGCTGCCGATCCGGACCCGCCGGATGAAATCGAGCCGGAACAGCACGAACCGTTTGTTCGCGGGCACATATGCCGCGAGGTAGCGTCTGCCGGTCTGCACCGAGACAAAGATCTGCATAGGGAGCGCGGTAAACAAGCCGCCCTCCTGCTCGCCCTCTCTCTGCGGCAGCAGCCGCCTTGCTGCGCCGAAATTGCGGAAGCTGACCTCCCGCTGCTCCGTGATCGCTGTCAGCAGCACCGTCAGGATATCGTCCTCCAGCGTATGTACGATATAATGGTGCTTATGCAGAAACAGCGTGTTCTTCATGCCGGCTGCCTTCAGCAGACTGTTTCCGATCACGCCGAATTCCGCATCCTCGGAAAAAAACTGCACCGCTTCCGCCAAGCCCTCTGTCTCTGCGAACAGGCGCGAAACGGTATCGGGCGAGAGCCGGAAGAAGACGGTTTTCCCGCGCTTTTCCGTGAGAATCAGCCCCTCTGCGGCATATTCCCGCAGCTTATTGCGCACGGTCTGCTCCTCGAACATCTCCGCACCCGACGCTGCACAGCGCTCGTCCAGCCCGCTCATGATCTCCCGCAGGGTCACCGCGCCGGCGTCCGTGAGCAGATCGCACAGCAGAAAATGAAGCCGGATGTCATTGTCCGTAAAGCTCCGCGACTGATACGCCTGATACAGCGGATTCTCAAAAAGGTGCCCGCTGTCCGCGCAGATCGACGCCAGTCTGCCCTGCGCGGTGTCCTCGCAGCGGAAGAAGCCGCTGCCGTCCGGACGGGTCAGCCAGCTCTCGGCGCGCCGTTTTTCATCGTCATAGGTGCGGCTGCTCCTGCCGGAGAATTCGCCGCGGGTCTTGAAGCCGTAGATAAAGAAGTCGCGGAGATAATCCCGCGTCTTCTCAAAGTTCTTGATGAGTTCCGAAAAGCCTGCCAACGGATGCACACCCCTTTCCCTGCATTTTGATTTCCAGTATCTATTGTATCAGAATTCTGCGGAGTTCGCAAGACCCTTTTGCATGTTCGCAGAGTTTTTTACATGATTTCCCTGCGGAAGTATGCTATACTGTGACCATAACACAAAGCACAGCAGAAAACCACGAAGTGCAGAAAGGACAGACTCCCATGTTTGTAATGAAAGAAAACCACGCACTGCCGGTCAAGATCTGGCAGACCGATGCGGAAGCAATCGGAGAAAAATGCGCAGAGCAGGCAGCACATCTCGCAAAGCTGCCCTTCGCGTTCAAGCATATCGCACTGATGCCCGATACCCACGCGGGCAAGGGCATGCCGATCGGCGGTGTGATCGCCTGTGAGGATGCCGTCATCCCCAACGCAGTCGGCGTTGATATCGGCTGCGGGATGGGCTTTGTGCAGACAGACATCCCCGTGCAGCTCCTGCGGGAGACAGTCACCGGAAGCGGCTCGCTCCTTCAGTGCATCTGCGGCAGCATCCTGCGGAATATTCCGACCGGTTTTTCGCACTATAAGACCCCGCAGCCTTCCGCCGTTCTCGACCGCGCAAAGGCGGAGATGCAGAAATATGAGGCAGACCGTGCGCTGCTCCCCCAGCTCGATGAAGGATACTTCCAGACCGGCACGCTCGGCGGCGGCAACCATTTCATCGAATTGCAGGAGGATGAAGCCGGCATGTGCTGCATCATGCTCCACTCCGGCAGCCGGCATTTCGGCAACATCGTCGGGCAGTATTTCAATAAGATTGCGTCGGCGCTGAATGCAAAATGGCATTCGGCAGTCGATCCCGCATGGAATCTGCCCTTCCTGCCGGTCGATTCCGATGAGGGCAGACGCTATCTCGAATGGATGCAGCTCTGCATGGATTTCGCATACGAAAACCGCGCAGCCATGCTGCAAAAGGTCCGTGAGATCTTCACGGCAGAGGTCATCCGGTGTGCGGACACAGAACCGCATTTCTCCGGAGAGATCAACTGCCACCACAACTACGCCGCACTGGAGCATCACTTCGGGCGGGATGTCTGGGTTCACCGGAAGGGCGCAATCCGCGCTGAAGAAGGCGAAGCAGGCATCATACCCGGCGCAATGGGCTCATACAGCTACATCGTCCGCGGCAAGGGCAATGCCGACAGCTTCCGGTCCTCGTCGCACGGCGCGGGCAGAGCCTACTCCCGTACCGGCGCCGTCGCTGCCTTCTCCGTGCAGGAGGTCATGACCGACCTGAAGGAGCAGAACGTCATCCTCGCAAAGCACAACAAGCAGGATGTCGCAGAGGAGGCGCGCTTCGCCTATAAGGACATTCAGCAGGTCATGGAACAGCAGGCGGAGCTCACCGAACCGGTCAAGCAAATGTTCACCGTCGGAGTCGTCAAGGGCTGAGCCGCATGCAGTTCGCAGAAAAAATTACATGATAAATTCCCCGCAATCTGGTATGATACATACATAGAACGGTTCTGACAGCAATCTCCGAGGGCCGCAGAGGGATCGGGGCGCAAGCCTGCGGTCGCTGCGAAGGGAAAAACAGAACCGTGAAAAAAGGCGCTAACAGCAGTTTCTTTCATTATGATCCAATGAAACAATGCGCCTTGTCTGATAAAGGCACGTACAGCAACCCCTTATGTTCTTCCAAAACATTCATAAACGTGCCTTGGAGCCTGAAAGACAGCAACAGCAATCAAAACCGGCAGCATGCAGGTTCGAATCCTGCCTCAGACGCAGACGCTGTCTTGCATCAATATACGAAAGGAGCATCGCATCATGCTGAACTACCTGAAACAGGAATCCAACTTCACCGCAACCGAAAACGGTGCGCTGACTCATACATCCTCTCAGTCGGACTGTCTCGACCTGTTCTTCCGGTCCGGCGGCATGCGCGAAGCTGACCGCGGTGAAATCGAAACCGTTGTGCTGCGTGCATACGCAGAAAACCCGCTGACCGCCATGCGCATCCTGTTCTATATCCGCGATGTCCGCGGCGGTCTGGGCGAGCGCCGGTTCTTCCGCATCGCCATGGAGACGCTCGCGGCGCATGCACCGGATGCGGTCCGCAGAAATATCGGTCTTTTCGCCGAATACGGCAGATTCGATGACCTCTGCGTACTGCTCGGCACGGCATGTGAACCGGACGCGCTCCGTGTGATCGCACAGCAGCTCCGCGAGGATTACGCGGCAATGGAAGCGGGAAAACCCGCCTCACTGCTCGCAAAGTGGCTGCCCTCCGTCAATGCCTCCTCCGCAAAGACCTGCGCCGCCGGCAAACGCATCGCAAGAGCCATGCACATGACCGAAAAGCAATACCGGAAAATGCTCTCCGCACTGCGGCAGTATACCGATATCATCGAAAACCGGCTCCGTGTCTCCGATTATACCTTCCGCTACGAAGCACAGACCTCCGGCGCCATGTTCAAATACCGCAAGGCGTTCATCCGGAATGATGAAACGCGCTATACAGAATATCTGAATGCCGTGCAGAAGGGCGAAGCAACAATGCACGCGGGCACCCTGTACCCCTACGAAATTGTGCAGCGCTGCCTGCGCTTCGGCGCACGTCAGCCGCTGACCGCTGAGGAGCGCCTGAGCCTGGATACCGCATGGAAAAGCCTGCCCGCATACGGCAGCGGCAGCGAGAATGCGCTGGCTGTCATCGACGGCTCCGGCTCCATGTACCGGCAGACAAGCCCTTCCCCGATCTCCGCGGCACTCTCGCTCGGCATATACTTCGCGGAGCATAACCGCGGCGCCTTCGCAAATCACTTCATCACGTTCTCTGCCCGTCCGCAGCTCGTCGAAATCAAGGGTCAGGACATCTTCGAGAAGGTGCAATACTGTGCGCGCTACCATGAAGTCGCAAATACCGATCTCGAAGCCGTGTTCCTGCTGATCCTTCGCACCGCCGTCAGGAACCGTCTGCCGCAGTCTGAGATGCCCGCAAAGCTCTTTATCATCTCCGACATGGAGTTCGATTTCTGCGTCACCGGCGGCAATCAGATGACGCTGTTCGATGCCATGCAGAAGCTCTACCGCCAGAACGGTTATACGCTCCCGCAGATCGTCTTCTGGAATGTTGCAAGCCGTCAGGAAAATATCCCCGTCACCAGATCACAGACCGGTGCGGCACTGGTCTCCGGCGCTTCGCCCTCTGTCTTTGATGTGGTCATCAACGGCAAAACAACACCCGAAGCGATCATGTACAGCGTCGTTGAACGCGAGCGTTATATGAAAATCTCGTGAAAACCGGCGTTCTGTTTTGAGCGAATAATCTGAATTTGACACACCAATCCCGCCAAAAAAAGCAATTATGCGCGTTTTTTCCGCGTATAGTTGCTTTTTGGCGCCGAATGTGATAAAATAAGGACTGTTCAAACACATCCGATCATAAAAGGACCAGAAAGAGGTAATGAAAATGAGAATGAACAAAAGTCTTGCAGCAATCGCTGCACTTACACTGTGCCTGTCCGCACTGACCGCTTGCGGTGACGATTCTTCCAACAGCACCGCGGCTTCCTCTGCGGCTGAGGTCACAACAACCGTAACCACCGCTGCGACCACCACTACCACCGCTGTTGAGACCACCACCACTGAGGTCACCACCAACACCGACGAAAACGACTTTGAGTTTTCCATGGATGATGATTTCGCTGAGGGCATGATCAATGAGATCCCTGTTCCCGAATTCAAGCCGGATGAGACTGCTGCAAGAGATGCCTTCAACGGCAAGTGGGAATGCTGCGCAATCGCAGATGACAAGACCGCTTATGACTCCATTCTGGGCATTCCGGTCTCCGCAATCTTCCACATGGAAATCACCGCTGACAAGGACGTTCTCGTGATCTACGAAAACGAGGGCATGGATGAGGAGGAGGCAGAGGCCGCACCTTCTGAGGCTCCGTTCACCTTTGAGAACGGCAAGCTGACTGCAACCGATACCGAGACCGATGAGGACGGCACAGAGAAGACCTCGACCCTCTATGTTTACCTCAACGCTGACGGTCAGCTCGTTATGACCGAGAAGGACTCCAAGGACCGCATTTATTTCAAGCAGGTTAACGAGTTCACCAAGTTCGACTGGGAAGCATATGCAAACCAGATGGTTGCGGTCGAAGACGAGGAAGACGGCACTGAAGCTTCTGAGGATTCCGAGGCTGAGTAATTCATCACAAAATAGCAGATGCCCTGTATCCGATCGGATACAGGGCATTTTTGCTTCCGGGTCTGATTCAGAACAGGAGCAACACAAATGTTTCAGTCTCAAATAGAATCGCATTCGGAGAGGATGCTCCCCCGCTGCACTCTTGCAGCGGCTGTGAAGCCCTTTAGGTGATGCGCGGCGGCGGGGGTTGCATTTTACTGATGAGTGTGTTATACTGAGGAAAAGGGGGATTCACTATGATCTGGGCTTTTATCTTCGGCACGGTGCTGATCGTCGGCATCATCAGCGTCTTCTATCTCGTTTCACGGGTGCGGCGATTCCCGCCGTTCCGCGGTCTTGCAGAAAAGCACAAGCTGCTGTCATGGCTTGCGGCAGCATTGCCCGTTGCTGCGCTCGCCACAGGCTGCTGCATTCTCATCAACGTCTTCTCGATGCTCGTTGTCATGCTGCACCTCATGTTCATCTGGATCATCTGCGACCTGATTGCATTCATCATCCGGAAAATCACAAAAAAAGAACGCGGGTTTCCCCTTGAGGGCATCGCCGCAATCCTGATTACCGCCGCCGTTCTGAGCGTCGGCTGGTACAACGCACATCATGTCCGCGTGAGCAGCTTCAGCTTCACAACAGAGAAATCACTCGGTGAACCGCTGCGGGTCGTCATGTTTGCGGATTCACACCTCGGCATCACCCTCGACGGCGACAGCTTCACAAAGGAAATGGAAAAGGTGCAGGCGCAGAACCCTGACATCGTGATCCTTGCGGGTGATTTCGTCGATGACGACTCCGAGAAAGCCGATATGCTGAAGGCATGCGAAGCACTCAAAAACCTCAAAACCAGATACGGCGTCTTCTTCATCTACGGCAACCACGACAACGGATACTATCAATACCGCAATTTCAGTTCACAGGAGCTGCGCGATGCGCTGACACAGAACGGCGTAACCGTTCTGGAGGATGAGAGTGTGCTGATCGACGACCGGTTCTACCTCGTCGGACGGCTCGACCGCACCTTCAACCGCGCCGAAGCGCAGTCGCTGACCGCTGACCTCGATCACGGCAAGTACATCATCATGCTCGATCATCAGCCGAATGACTATCAGAACGAAGCAGATGCCGACGCAAACCTCGTACTCTCCGGTCATACGCACGGCGGACATATCTTCCCCGCCGGACAGATCGGTCTGCTTCTGGGCATGAACGACCGCATCTACGGCACAGAGCGAAGGGGAAATTGTGACTTTCTTGTGACATCGGGCATCTCCGGCTGGGCGATTCCCTTCAAAACCGGAACCTTCTCGGAAATCTGTGTCATCGACATCACCGGAAAATAAGCGCTGCAATTCGCAATATCGTTTTATCGAGCAATATAGTCCTTGCGATTTGTACAAATATACAGAAACAATCGCAGATTTTCTCTGCAATTTTACGGTTTCCCCGTTGACAAGCAGACAGAATTGTGCTAAAATGATATGGGGATTCCTATGCGCTCCATAAGCTGCGCATAATAGGCAAACCGCTGAATCTATAACCGATTTATTATTTTGGGGTACCAAACAGGAGGAACGAAATGATGAGAAAATCAAGAATCGCACTCGCTTCCATGCTGCTGACAGCACTCGCTTGCGGCATCCTCACCGGATGCGGCAAGGAAAATGAATCCAGCTACGACAACCCGCTCGATTCCGCTGACAAGGAAAAGCTCAGCGAGCTCGCAAATGACACCGACCTGCTCACCGGCGAGCTGACCAACAAGACCATCAAATGGATGGCAAACTGGGACATCAACCCCGACGGCACCGGCAAGAAGACTCCGGTCGAGCTCGAAACCTTCCAGTCTCACTACGGCGGCAAGGTCGAGTTCCACAATGTTGACTGGAATTCGCGTTACGATCAGCTCGCAAACGCCATCAACGGCGATGAGGGCATCGACTTCTTCCCCGCATCTGACCTCGATGCATTCCCGAAGGGCGCAATCAAGGATATGTTCGTACCGATCGACGACTACATTGACTTCAATGAGCCTGCTTTCGCTCCGATGAAGGAAACCATGGACAAGTTCGTCTGGAAGGGCAAGCACTATGTCATCGTCAACAGCGTCACCGGCGATAACTGCGTCGTCATCTACAACCGCGATACCATCGAGGAGAACGGTCTGAAGGATCCCGCAAAGCTCTTTGAAAAGGGCGAGTGGACATGGGATACCTTCCAGCAGCAGCTCACGCAGTTCGTCGATGTTGACAACGGTCAGTTCGGTATCGACGGCTGGTGGTTCGAGGCGGGTCTCTCCGCAACCTGCGGCGTCCCGTATATCGACGTCAAGGACGGCAAGCTCGTCAACAACCTGAAGGATCCTGCAATCGAGCGTCTCCAGAACTGGATGTATGACCTCGGCACAACCAACTGCGTTGCGATCGGCGTCGGCGACTACGGCTGGGATGCACATCCGGAATACATCGGTGAGGGCAAGACCCTGTTCTATCCGTGCGGTGCATGGGCACTGTACAACGACACCTGGAAGAAGGACTTCGGTGAGAACGCAATGTTCGTTCCGATGCCGAAGGATCCGAACGCTGACAAGTACTACATCCCCTGCGGTCTGGACGGCTACGTCATGGTCAAGGGCGGCAAGAATCCGGAAGGCGTCGCGATCTTCGCAAAGTGCAAGCGCTTCGCAATCATGGACGAGGGCGCAGACGAGATCGCTACAAAGGGTCTCTACGACGATTACGGCTGGAACGACGAAATGGTCAATATGCTGCACAAGTGCCACGAAATGGCTAAGGAGAACCCGTACTACGACTTCTACAATGCAGTCTCGACCGAAGTCTCCAGCATCATGGACTCCAATGAGAACGGCATCCGCTGCACCTCCAAGGGCATCGCACCGTGGAGCGAGTCCGTCGGCGTCATCTACAATGTCATCGACAATTATGTCAACGATTACAACAAATAATTGTCCGATTACATGAACTGAAATCATCTTGCACATGTGATATGCACAGCCCGATGTACGATATTCGTCGGGCTGTGCTGCTTTTTGCGCCCATGCTGCAAAAACTATCTGCATTATACGTTTTGTTTTCGACAGCATTCCTTGTGCTCTGTGCAAATTAGCTAAATCGCAGCCTGATAATTCTACATTGCACCCCGCCGTTTTCTCTTGCAAAAGCGCGTAAACTATGGTATAATGATTAAGATGCATGGATTATGTCCCGAACATCATTTTTCAGGAGGCGCAAATATGGGTTTCAAAATTAAAAATGGCGTTTTGCTGAAATATGAGGCTGCGGGCGCGCTCGAACGTCTCGGCATCCGTAAACAGGACGAAACTCTGACAATTCCGAAGAATGTGACTGAAATTGCTGACGAAGCGTTTACAATGACAGAAGTCAGCAGTGTCAGCATCCCGCCGGCAGTCAAAACCATCGGCGAGCGAGCCTTTGCGCTCTGTGCGGAATTGCAGACAATCGAGTTCTCTGACGGACTGCGTGAAATCGGCACCAATGCGTTTGACGGCTGCCATGTCCTCCGCGCTGCAAATCTTCCGGAAACCTGTGAGACGATCGGCGCATGGGCTTTCTGTAATTGCAGCGGACTGAAGTCTGTTTATATCTCTGAGCGGATCGAGGCGATCGCACGCGGCACCTTCTCAGGCTGCTCCCGCCTCGAAGACGTCATGCTTCCGTCCAGTGTCAAGCATATTGATAACCGCGCCTTCTACGCCTGTACTTCACTCACCAATCTCAAGCTCTCAGCAGGTCTCCGTACCATCGGCCGTGAGGCATTTGCGTGCTGCTCGTCGCTCTCTACCGTCTATATTCCGGAGACTGTGACTGAAATCGCAGAGGATGCCTTCGCAGGCTGCACAGAGCTGAAAACGATTATTATTCCGCCCTCAGTCACCAAGCTCCACCCGTATGCATTCGGTTCGGAGCATCACCTTCAGGTCATTACTACCGTGACCGGCAGCGTCGCGCATCAGTTCGCACAGGAGCACGGCATCATGTGCTACACCGAGCGCGAGGCGAATCTGCTCCGCGGCTGTAACCCCGCATTCTTCATCGAATACGGCATCCTGAAGAAATATACACAGGAGTACAATGTCCGCGATATCATGATTCCGGACGGCGTCATCCGCATCGGCAACCACGCCTTCGAGCAGAACCGTCAGCTTGTTTCAATCGTCATTCCCGAAGGTGTCACCGAGATCGGCGGCTATGCCTTCAACGGCTGCCGCAGTCTCCAGCGGATCTACTTCCCCAGCACTCTGAAGCGCATCGGCAGATTCGCATTCCGTGACTGCCCGCTGATCGAGGTCATCCTCCCGCAGGGCATCGAGGAAATCGGCAAAAACGCATTCCAGAGCTGCACAACCATGCGCCGCATGTATATGCCCGATTCGCTCCGGAAGCTCGATAACGAAGCGCTCCGCGACTGTATGTCGCTCACCGAGCTGCGGTTCTCCGCAAGCCTCGAATCCGTCAGCGACGGAATTTGCAGCGGCTGCTCGTCGCTCCGCACTGTCGTGATCCCCGAAGGTCCAAAGTACATCCAGCAGAATGCGTTTCGCGGATGCTCCAGCCTTCAGGAAGCCTATATCCCCGACAGCGTCGTCGAAATCGCAGGCAATGCCTTCGCTGATACGCCGCTGTTCCGCATGACTGCCGGTCACTATATCGTCGGCAGATTCCTGATCCGCGCCGACGGTTACAGCCCGATTCCGGTCGGTGTCCGCCGCATCGGTCCGCGTGCATTTGAGCGCGGCGGTCTGCGGCAGGCAATCATTCCGGAGGGCGTGATCAGCATCGGTGACAGCGCTTTCGCAAACTGCGGCGTGCTGACCGATGTCATCATCCCGAAGAGTGTCACCGAGATCGGCATTGATGCCTTTGCGCTGACCCCGTGGATGACCCGCAGAACAGAACCGTATACAATCGCAGGCGCGAATATCCTGCTGCACGCAAATGTCACACAGCCGGAGGTCAAGGTGCCGATCGGTGTGCGGTGCGTCGGACCCGCTGCCTTCGCGCAGCTCCCCGTCCGCATCATCCGTCTGCCGGAGGGCGTCACCCGCCTGATGCACGGCGCATTCTCCTACTGCGAGCAGCTCGAAACCATCGAACTGCCGACCACCCTTCGACAGATCGACGGCTATATCTTCCACGGCTGCACCAATCTCAAAAATGTCATTTTCCGCGAAGGTCCGACCAAAGTCGGTCATGCAATGTTCAGCAGCTGCACCGCCCTCAAGAGCGTCAAGCTGCCGTCTACACTGACGGAAATCGACAATGAAGCATTCTATCACGCCGGAATCGAGAAGATTATCATTCCGGACGGTGTCACGCGCATCGGGCAGTCGGCATTCAGCCACTGCGAGAACCTGACGGACATCGCCATTCCGGCATCCGTCACCGAAATCAGCGAAAACGCGTTCACAGAGTGCCCGAAATTCCGGCTCCATGCCGAGGAGGGCAGCTTCGCAGAACGCTTTGCAAAGCAGCATCATCTCATGATGACGCTCGTGCCGCTTGACATGAGCCTGCTGCTCGATGAACAGGAGTCTGAGGAGGAAATCAGACCTGAGGCTGCACCGCCTGTCCCGCGCAGAACGACTGTTCCGGCGCCGCAGACCGGTGATCCCGATTTCCTGTTCCGGCAGAATGAACCGGAAGCACCGGCTCCCGCTCAGCCTGAGCCGCAAACTGCCCCTGAACAGTCTGCTCCGCAGCCCGATGCACAGCCTGCACCCGAACCCGAGCCTGCACCGCAGCCCGAACCGCCCGTTCAAGCAAAAGCAAAGCAGCAGCCCGAAGCAAAGCCGAAGAAAGCACAGAAATCCGAACCGGCTCAGAAACCCGCACAAAACGCCAAACCGGCTGAGCCGACTTTCATGAAGAACTTTGACGACACGAATCATACAGTCGCTGAGGAAATTCCTGAGACGCAGGAGCCTGAAATTCCTGCACCTGCACCGGATCCCGATGCAGAAGCAGCCAGAAATCTGATCGCTGAGGAGGAGCAGAGCTATGCCGAGCGCGTGAAGCGCGAGCTGGCAGAAGCACGCAAGAAGTCCAAGCCGGTCGATCCCAAGGCGAAGCTTCCGGCACTGACCGAAGAAGCACCTGCACCCGCGCAGGAGAAATCCAAGCGCAAGAAGAAGAAAAAAGCACTGTCGCCGGAGGAGGAGGAGCAGAAACTCCGCGCAAAGGAGACCCCTGAGGAGACCAAAGCGCGCCATCGCGCCAGCCTGCTCGATGACCTGCCGGATCTGCCGGATGAGGAGCGCGAAATGCGCCGCCGCGAGAAGGAGACCCCTGAGGAGACCAAGGCACGGCGCCGTGCCAGCCTGCTCGATGATCTGCCGGATGTCGATGACATGCCGCGCCGCTCCCCCGCACCGGAACCTGAAGTTCCGAAGGTCGATGCCGGGTCGGATGTCCCGAAGGTCGATGCAGATGCACCGCCTGCCGAACCGGGCAGCGATCCGTTCGCGGATGCCGATATCCACTGGGACAAGGAACAGACCACGTTCACCATTCGTCTGTAACCGCATAATAAGTCGCCCCGAAGCACACAAAAATGCTTCGGGGCTTTGTTTTACCTTTCGATTTCTACCTTAATCCTGCAAAAAAAAGACACAGCCGAAGCTGTGTCTTTTTTGTTTGTTCTGAATGATTACTGTTCTTCGCGATACTTTGCGTAATCAGCGGTTGCCAGATCATCATAAGCGAACGGATCTGCGTGGAGCGGATCTCTCGGAATGATGTGCGTGCCATCATAGAAGTAGTCCCAATTCTTGTTTAACTGAACGAGTTTGTGGACATAGTACTGGAGAATGATCTGAGGGTCGCTTGCGGAGATCGTACCGTCACCGTTGACATCCATTGCGTAGTGAGAGTACGGCAGAACGCCCATCGGATCGGTCTGATTCGTCAGGAGCGCATCCTTGATGATGGTGTTCTTCGGTCCCTTCTGAACGAGGAAGTCAACATAGTAATTCAGTGCCCACTGTGCGTCATTTGCGCTGATATCACCGTCGAGGGAGGTGTCGCCGCGGAGAACCAGGACAACATAGAAGTAGGAAACAGCATTGCCGTTTGCGAAATTCTGATCAGCCATGATTGCCTCTGCATCATAGCCCTTCTCGGTGATGATCTGCTCAAGAGCAGCCTGATCCTTCAGGACGAGCTCAACAGCGACCTTCTCCGGAGTGGTGACTTCGTGGCCTGCTTCAATCAGCTCTGCCGGGCTGTTTGCTGCTGCGCCGAAGTACTGAGAAACGTCAACGATATCCTCGGTCTGATCCTCGCCTGCAACGACGAAGTGCGCCTTAACCTGGATCTTGCTGAAATCGAAGGTTGCGTCGGTCTCCTCAGACCAGTAGATCAGCTCGTTGTTGCCGTTTGCGCCGACCTCGAAGGAGACGTAGGTTGCGAGCGTGGTCGTGGTGGACTCAGTGGTGGAAGTCGTGTCGGTTGTAGAAGACTCAGTCGTTGTGGTGGTAGACTCAGTGGTCGAAGTGGTGGACTCAGTCGTCGTGGTAGACTCGGTTGTGGTGGAGTCAGTTGTTGTAGTGGACTCGGTTGTAGTGGAGTCAGTTGTCGTGGTAGACTCAGTTGTAGTGGAATCCGTCGTGGTAGATTCGGTTGTGGTAGACTCGGTTGTGGTGGTGGACTCAGTGGTCGAAGTGGTGGTAGTGGAAGTGGTATCCTTAACCTCCTCAACGATGATCTGCTCAATCTCACGGTTCACATCGAAGTAGAGGTCACCCTTCACGCCGTACTCAGTAAATGCAACGCCCATGATCTGCTTGTAGGAGCTGATGTCAACGATCATGTAATCCTTATCGAAATCGGTGATCTCGACGCCGCTGCCGTCAACGACAGTGTAGTCCATGTAAGAATCGTCCTGAGCGAGATCAGCCAGTTCCTTCAGGTCTGCACCTTCAATCAGACCGTCATCGGTGTAGACTGCCTTGATTGCGTTCAGAACATCGCCAGCCTCAACGTCCTCATACTTGAAGGATGCTCCGCCGGAGTAACCGTCGAAGAAGCCGATGCTGAAGTCATAACCGTTTGCGATGACATCCTGTGCATCTGCGGAAGAAACATTGAATGTTACGCCGAGGTTGTTCTTGTTCAGCGCATCAGCAGCCCAGTCAACCCACATGTCGAAGCGGTCAGAAGCAACTGCGGAGCTTGCGGACTGCGGCTCTCTCTTTTCGAGTGCAGCCTTCACACGGGAAGCGACTGTTTCCGGAACATTTGCATTCTCGATTGCCTCGCCGAGTGCTTCTGTGTATGCAGCATATGCAGCATCTGCGCTGTCGTATCCCGAAGCATCTTCATCAACGCCAATCTCGATCACGCCATCTTCATTCTCAGCCCATGATTCGGGACGAGCAAATGTTGTCAGAGCGTCAGCAATCTCTCTGATGTAGCCGATTCTGTTCTGCATTGCAGCAGACAGCTCCTTGACGCGATTGACATAGCCTGTCGCAGATCTGCCGTCAGCAGCAGCCAGAGCGACCTTCGTTGCCTGATCGAGCTTGTCCTTTGCGTACTGCTCGATACCTGCATCGTTCAGGTACTCCTTGCCGTTCTCGTCAACGATCTTCGTCTGATAGCTGATCGTCTTGTTCTCGAAATCAATCTGACCGAAAACAACGACCTTGCCGTTCATCTTGAAATCAGACCAGTCAACAATGATCGGATCGCATGCATCATCATACAGTCCGCTGCCGGAGATGGTGTAGAGCTCCTTGGTGAGGTCGCCGACAATGTCACCGATCTCGTTGATCTTGAGGGTGAGCTCGAAGGTGCCGTCAGCCTCAGACTTGCCGGTGATTTCAGAGTCGATCTGTGCGACCAGAGCATCGACATCCGCAGCAGAGAAGTACTTGGAGAATGCTTTCTTGGTCAGAACCTTACGAACCTTCTCCTTGACCATCTGCGAGCTGCAGACATAATCATGGCTGCCCAGCTCAAGGAATTTCGACTCGACTTTGTCATTCCAGTTGGAGGACTGATCTGCAGAAAGCGGATCTGCTTCATCGAACGGAACGAAGAGGACAGAGTCTTTGTCAACAGTCAGCGCAGACGTATCTGCCGCACTGACATTGACGTTCGCAGCAATAGAAACGAGCTGACCCAGCGCGAGCACGGAGCCGGTCGCTGTTGCGAGCGTGCGCTTAAAAAATGATTTCATTCAAACCTCTCCTTATATATTGGATTATGTGATGTGTCAGCCCGGCTGCCCGCTTGCGGGTATGCAGGCTGCGCCGACTTGTGTCTGCCAAGCGACACATATACATATTGACATTATAGCATTCTTTCCCCGAAAATGCAAGCCCTTTTAATCAAATTGTAGACTTTCTACAATCTGCCCGGTTCTCAGCACATCCGTTTGGCTATTTTTCACACGCTGTTTTTGTGGTGTTTTCGGGCAAATCCGCCCGTTTTTCCACGTTTTTCCAGCTTTTCTGACAGGCGGTTTTTCGTGCCCGATCCGCTATAATTAACAAATAAATATTTATAGAAATATCACAAAACCTATTGACATTTCTGAAGATGTGTGGTATAATAAAGCCACAAACAAAGAGCAGACGCTCAATAGAACTGGAGGCGTTACCAATGGGCTGCTGAGTCAGATTCCCGTACTACGTATAAGAAAGGATGTGCTTCCGATGCAGAAGTACATAAGCGGCTTCTGAACTGCCGCATGAAACAGGGAATTGAATAATATGCAGAGGATGTGTTTCCAATGCAGAAAGTATACATTTCTAAGTAGTGTTCGCGGTCGAGATACTGCGGCGACGTTCCGGTGTGGTATAGGCTGGGACGAAACATATAAATACCCTACACTTTAATTGTGCGAACTGAAAACACAGCGCAGCATTGCCACCCGTGCAGGCAGTGCTGCTTTTTTTGCGCGGGGTTCAGACGGGGACAGTGTCGTCTCATGATCAGCTGCCCCAAATATACCAAGGGCTCACGGACTCAGACGCGCAAGCGTCCAAGCGTCCGTGAGCCCTATCACAAAGCGGAAACGCACACAGCCCAGAGCCGGAAGCACTCCTTCGGACAGGGCTGTGTGCGTTTTTCTGCACTGCAAACACTGTCACTTCCCTGCTCTATGCGGGTGCGGCACTGCCGCTTGACAGTAGTATATGCAGTTTTCGCGAAAAATGCAGCATGGACGCAGAATTTTCAGTGCGTCAGCAGATATCCCGCATAGCAAATTGCGGCAAGCAATGCCGTCCCCGTGACGATTGCCGTAATCACCGTTGCCTTACGAAGTGCCTTTCGCTTTTTCAGTTCCTTCGCCTGTTCAATTTCATCGAGGGTTTCGCCGCTGAGGAACGCGAGCAGCTCACGCTTCGTCTGAATATCATTCTCCCGCAAAGTCTGCTGATATCTGTGAAACGCGAAAAACGTCACCGCTGCCAGCATGCCTGCAAGCACACCGCCGGTCAGCAGTCCGATTTCTCCGCATAGCTCCGTCAGCACCGACGGAATGACCATCAGTGCAAGCATAGAACCTGCGCTGAGCCACATCAGCCGCCTGACACTGCCTGTTTGATCCTGTCTGACTGTTTCCTTCATTGCTGCAACATCTCCTTTTACCATTTCATCGAGGGAGATGCCAAAGAGATCGCTCAGAATCAGCAGGCTGTGAACATCAGGAAAGCTCTTTTCGGTTTCCCAGTTCGAGACAGTCTGTCGGCTGACATACGCGCGTTCTGCCAGCGCTTCCTGTGACCAACCCTTTTCCGTCCGCAGCCGTTTGATCGTTTTGCTCAGCTCCATTGCATCCGCCTGCCTTTCTGCCGGATGTGTTCCTTCCGGCTGAGATCATTGTAGCAGATTCCGGTTCAGAATTCCACCAAACGCGCTTTGCATCGGCAGAATTTCGCTGTCAAAGTTCTTTGACAAGGCATGTTTATCGTGAAGATATGCGCTTTTTCCGGTTATTTCTCAATATATTCCAGACCGTGCCCCTCCGCATATTTCGCCGCATAAGAGCCCGCCGGAACCATCAGCATTGCACCGCCGCAGTCAGCAAAGGCACCCTCACCGATTTCCGTGACGCTCGCCGGAATGTCAAACGTCTCAATTCTGTCACAGCCCGCAAACGCACCCGCGCCGATCTTTGTGATGCCCTCCTGAATCAGGACATACTGCATCTCCTTGCAGTCAGTGAAGCAGTTGTCCCCGATCTCACCGGTGCAGTCGGAGATCGTCAGGCTCTCTGTCGAGCAGCCCGCGAAGCAGCCGCTCCCGAAATGCAGCTCCGCCTCCGTGAACAGCAGCGTTTCCGTGCCGGTGCAGCCGGTAAAGCAGTCGTCGCCGAGGGTGACCGTTCCGCCGCTGAGGTCAATGTGCGTGAGCGATGTGCAGCCGGAAAAGGCGCCCTTCCCAAGTGTTGCATCGCAGTCGAGGATCAGATTCCACATGCCGGTCAGTCCTGCGCAGAAATTGTTGCCTGCGATCAGAGTGCCCTCCTGATAATGAAAATCTGCCATGCCGGTACAGCCGGTGAACGCATCGTTCCCGAAGGTCATGTCGCTGTCCGTCAGCCAGACATGTTCGAGCTTTTCACAGCCCGCAAATGCTTCATTGCCGTAGGTCATCGGCAGTGTCTCATGCAGCGTCAGGTCGCTCAATGTGGAATTCCGGAAACAGCCGTCCCCCATTTCAAAGATTCTTTCAGGGAAATCCACACTGCCGAAATAATCCGCGTCCGCAAAGCCCTCCGCGTCAATCGCCGTGACCTTCAGCCCGTCGATCTCCTCCGGGAGGCGCAGAACATCCGTGTATTCCGGCTTCTCGACATTTTCGCTCACGGTGTCGTAACCCTGCAAGGCAGCCGTGCCGTCATCCTTCGTGCGGTAGAGCATCACAGGCGGCAGCTTTGCCTGCGTCATCTCGGTCGCGGTCTGCGCCGAGGCCTCCTGCGCCGTGACCTCCTGCGCCGGAGCCGCCGCAGGCTCGGAGCTGTCCTTGCCGCATGCAGTCAGCAGCAGTGCAAGTGTGAGAATTCCAGCGTATTTACGGAGCCTTTTCATTGGTGTTTATACCCTTTCCATACAGTGATTTATTCAGTGATCTCAGAGACGGGAATTGTAAACTTTTCCCCTTCTTCCGTATGAGAAATTCCGTATGTGTCTGCATACTGCGCCGCACAGGAACCTTCCGGTGTCAGAATCACCAGCGACTCGCAGCCGGCAAACGCACCCTCGCCGATCTCCGTCACGCTCGCCGGAATGACCGCGGTATGGAGTGCCGGGCAGCCGGCAAACGCCTCTGACCCGATGCTTGTCACACCGTCAGAGATCGAAAGATATTCCAGATTCGTACAGTCCCGGAAGCAGCCCTCGCCGAACCCGCCGGTGCAGTCGGAACACATGACATTTCGGATACTGCATTGCGCAAAGCAGTCTTTGCCGAACGACATCTCAGATGCAATAAAACTAAAACTATCCAATCCGCTGCATCTGGCAAAGCAATCATCGCCGAGCGTTAGTTTTCCGTTGCTGTGATTCGCATCCAGAATCGCCGGACAGTCAGAAAAGCTGCCGCTGCCCAGTGTAATGTTTCCGTTCAGTCCGACATCGCTCAGGTTTTCCAGCCCCGCGCAGAAATATTCTCCCGAAGTCATGTCAATTTCCGAAATGGTGAGATCTTTCAGTGTGCTGCATCCGATGAATGCATTGTCGCCGAACGTCAGCGTGCCGAGCGCAAGCCCGACATGATTCAGCTTTTTGCAGTCGGCAAATGCGTCATTGCCGATTGTTAGCGGACTGAAGTCACATATGTCAAAGATTCCGAGTGAAGAGTCCCGGAAGCAGCCGTCGCCCATTTCACCGAGCGTATCGGGAAACAGCACAGCACGGAAATAATCCGCCCCGGCAAAGCCCTCCGCGTCAATCGCAGTAACCTTCAGCCCGTCAACCTCCGCCGGAAGCTGCATCTCATCTTCATAAGCAGGACGCACTGCCTCCGCGCGCACCGTGTCATAGCCCTGTAAGGCGGCGGTGCCGTCTTCTTTCGTGCGGTAGAGCATCACGGGAGACTGCTGCTCCTGTGCAGCCGTTGTCTGTCCGCCCGTGACCTCCGTGATCTCCGGCGCTGCCTGTTCTTCACTTTTCTGCTTGCCGCATGCCGTCAGCAGCAGTGCAAGTGTGAGAATCCCTGCAAATTTACGAACCTTTTTCATGTGTTTTCAACCTCTTTCCTGTGTGCGCCGGAGGCTTCCGGCTTTTCTTTTTGACGGAGAATCCGAATTCTCCGCATTTGCGCCCCAGCGCGAAATATTCGCCGTGGGCATACGCAAGCAGCCCGCTCTGCTGTAAATTGAGCTTGCCCTTGCTGTCTACGAACCGTGCATCAACCGCCGTGCCGATGATCTCCGCGAGGAACATGTCATGCGACCCCAGCGGGATGACCTGCGTCACCTTACAGCTCAGGCTGACCGGTGCTTCCGCGAGGATTGGTACGGTTCCCCGCTCCGGCATCAGCAGATGCAGCCCGCAGACCTTGATCTTGTCGGTGTTCTTTCCGGATTTCACACCGCAGAAATCGACTGTTTTCGTCATGGCTGTGGTTGTCAGATTGATTGCAAATTCGCCGCTGTCTTTGATAATCTGATAAGAATGACGGGTCGGACGCACGGAAATATAGGTCATCGGCGGGTGTGTCGCGCAGATGCCCGTCCAGCCGACCGTCAGCACATTCGCCTGTTCCATTGTCCCGCAGGTGACCAGCACGGGCGGCACCGGCGCGAGCAATGCCCCGCCGCCCCAGAAGATCTTTTCGTCCGCCATGCGTCACGCTCCCGTGATCTGATGCAGGAAACTCTCGCCCGCAAGATGCCCCGCCGGAACGCCGAGCGCCTCGCAGACCGTCTGCCCGATGTCGGAGAAGCCGGAGCGGATGCCGAGGTTCACCGGCTGCACCTGCTTCCCCCAGACAATCAGCGGGATATACTCGCGGGTGTGGTCGGTGCCGTGCGCTGCGGGATCACAGCCGTGGTCAGCGGTAATCATCAGCAGATCGTCGTCACCAAGCTGCGGGAGCAGGGCGCCGAGCTGCGCGTCAAAGACATTGAGTGCCTGCGTATAGCCCGCGATATCGCGCCGGTGCCCGTAGGCACTGTCGAATTCGACCAGATTGACAAAGCAGAAACCCTCGAATGCTCTGCCCGCAAGCTGAATGGTCTTGCCCATGCCGTCGTCATTGGACACGGTGCGGTGCCCTTCGGAAATGCCCTGTCCGTTGAAGATATCTGCGATCTTGCCGACCGAGATAACCTGCTTTCCGGCTGCCTTGATCGCATCCAGCGCAGTCGGCGCGAACGGTGACACGGAGTAGTCATGGCGGTTTGCGGTACGCTTGAAGTCGGGATATGTCCCGACGAACGGCCTTGCGATGATGCGCCCGACAGCATACTCACCCTGCATGATCTCCCGTGCCTTTTCGCAGATTTTGTACAGCTCCGGCACGGGAATGAGATCCTCGTGCGCTGCAATTTGCAGCACGCTGTCCGCGGAGGTGTAGACAATCAGTGCGCCGGTTTCGAGGTGCTGCTGTCCGTAATCGCGGATGACCTCGGTGCCGGAATAGGGCAGATTGCAGAGAATGTCGCGTCCGGTTGCCGCTTTCAGTGCATCAAGCACCGGCTGCGGGAAGCCGTCCGGATAGGTTTTCATCGGAATTGTCGAGATCAGTCCGGCGATTTCCCAGTGTCCGGTCGTGGTGTCCTTGCCGGCGGAGCGTTCCGCGCACTTTCCGAACGCCGCACAGGGTGCAGCGGTCGGGGTGCCGCAGCCGATGCCGTCGATGTTGAACAGTCCCATTTTCGTGAGGTTCGGGACATTGAGTCTGCCGGACTGCACCAGCGACCGGATTGTGTGGGTACCGGCATCACCGAAATTCGCTGCATCAGGCAGCTCGCCGCAGCCGCAGCTGTCAAGTACAATCAGAAATACACGCTTCATATTACACTCTCCTTTCAAACAGTCGGGTCAGATCGCAGGGATCAGTTCTTCCAGAAACGCCCGGTCGTCAATCTCCTCCACCAGCAGCATCGGCTTCGCGGAAGGATACGGCAGTTCTTCCGGCGCATCCGGCATCATCGCCCGCGCACCGGCAGTCGGCTTGACCAGAAAGCGGTCGTCATATACGCCGCCGATCACCTTTCCCTGATAATAGATGATGTATTCGCCCATCATGGCGCGGTGTTTGATCTCCGGAATGCCGGAAAGCTGTTCCAGCACGTACTCCAGATACGCTTTGCTTGATGCCATGTATTCTCCCTTTCAGTCATCATTTTCTTTTCGCTGATACAGTTCATAGCAGTAGCCGTCATACTGCTCCTCTGCATCGGCGATTTTCTCATAATTCTCATAAAACGGCACATAGCTGTATTTTTCTGCCCATGTCTCCGCCTTTTCCCTGCGGATGACGGCATAATCCGCCGAACGCTCGCAGATGATGCGCTCCTGCTCCTCGAACATCTCCGGAAGCTGCTCGCGGTAGATATTGACCTTGCAGAAATAGCGGCTGTCGGGCAGCTTTGTCCCGCTCATGAGGAAGAAGCCGCCGTCGAGGAAATTGTAATTCAGCAGAATCTTTCCGGCTTCCATTTTCTCTGCAAACTGCACCTGCGGATAATAGCTGCGCGGCTTGCCGATGAAGTACAGGCAGTTGCCGGTCAGCGCGAGAATTGCCGGATACATGCAGAGCCGCACTGCAAACCATGCGGATTCATGTTTTGAGAAGACATAGTTTTGCAGAATCTGCCGGAGCGCAATGATGCCGAACGGCACAAACGCACCGAGAATCAGCAGATAATACCGGTACCGCACACCGCCGATGAACACAAAAACATACAGCAGGCTCAGCGGGACCCAGACTGCTGCCTTCTCCCGCAGTTTCCTGCCCTTCGTGCAGAACGCTGCCCCGAACAGGATCAGCGGCACCATGACCGGATTCTTATACAGATCACTGCGGAAGAAATCGAGGACGCGGTCGAGCATCGTGATCTTCCGCGGATAGAGCGTCGCATTTGCGAGGAAATACACATCAAAAAGGTCGCGCAGCGCATGATGCAGCCCGAAGTAAAGCAGCACCGGCACTGCGGTCAGCGCCATGCCGAGCAGGAACCAAAGCCCCGCCCGCAATGCGGTCAGGAAGCCGCGGTCGCGCCAGAGCAGAACGCCGATGACCAGACACCAGCCGATGAAAAATCCGAGCATCGAAAATTTGATCCACAGCACCAGTCCGGCGAAGATTCCGTTCCGCAGCAGAATCCTGCGGGAAAAAGCGGTCTGTTCCGCCCTGACTGCCTGCATCAGATCGCAGAGTGCAAACACGACCGGCACCAGACAGAATTCCTCGGCATTGTCGCCGCGGCTGTAACAGCGTGCCGTCACGATCGCAAGCGCACTCCATGCAGCGACCGCGAGCTGCGTCCGGACAGTGCTGCCGGGCATGCAGATCCGCGCGAGCCGCTCAAAGCCGAGCAGCAGCAGCACCCAGACAGCCGTCTGCACCAGATACACGCCGAAAAAGCGCCCCTGCGGAAAAGCAGCCGCAGGAATATGCAGCAGGTACAGCAGCGGTCCCTTCTGCTCGAAGATATCACGGTAAGGGAGCCTGCCCTCCAGCCACGCCCGCGCCACAGTCAGAAAGCAGTTCTGATCGACGCCGGTATGCAGCGGAAACAGAAACGAGGTCATTGAACCGACCGTCATCAGCAGCAGTGCAATGCCGGTCAGACAGAGCAGATGTTTGGCTTTTGATACATGCATCTGACGCGCCCCCTTTCCGTTTCATTCGTCCCTATTATACCATATTCTTTTGTACAATTCAATGGGCGTATGCGAAAAAGCCTGAGGATGCATTCAGGGGGCAAAATCGGAGCCGGACAGTACACGGGCTCCCCCGCTCACGCGCTCCGGAACACAAAACCCGGAAACAGCGCTGCACTGTTTCCGGGTTTCCATTCATCATCAGTCGTCGTTCTTCTTCTTTTTCTTGCCGCTGTCCTCAGCCGGAGCTGCGGCAATGCCGTTCTTGCGGGCTGCCTTGCGCTCACGCTCAGCCGCCTGCTGTTCTTCCATCTGTGTGATATTCTCGTGGATTGCCCACTTCTTGACACGGATCTTGTTGCGCTCGCCGCCGGTCTCAAGGACGACAGAATCGTCATTGACCTTCAGCACAATGCCGATGATGCCGCCGGCTGTGCAGACCTCGTCGCCGACACGGACATTTTCGCGCATTGCCTGTGCCTGCTTCTCGCGCTTCTGCTGCGGACGCAGCATAATCAGATACAGGAGCAGCAGTGCAATCACAAACGGAGAGAGCTGAAGCAGGAGTGCCAGCATCGGGTTGCCGCTCTGCTGTCCGGATTCGGAGGACGCTGCCTCCTCTGCAAACGCTGTCACTGCCAGCGCAGAGCATGCGGTCAGGACCGAGCCTGCTGCTGCGGCTGCCCGCAGACGGAAAATGGTCTTGTTTCTCATAATCATTCGCCTTTCTTCGGTAATCTAAATTGACAGATACCGTTATTATAGCATAAAATTTCGCCGATTGCAAGTCTCGCGGCTAATTATCTGACAAATCGTACTGTTCCTCCTCATTCGTCAGCGCCAAATCAAGCAGCTTGCCAAAAAATCTCGCCGGATTGCGGAGAATCCGCTCTGTAAAAAGCTCGGCATTCTCCTTGGAAGGCGCATGGATCTGGAGGCTCATCATCTCGCGCCCGCCGTCATAGCAGGTAAAATCCGCACACCAGCCGTTCGCTTCCTGCTCACAGCGGATCCGGAGATCCCGCAGGGCACGCTGCCGCGCCACATACCGCAGCGCCGTCAGATGCACCTGATCTCGAAAATATTTCGGCACATACAGCCGCGCCTGCCGGACACTTTCCCTGCCCGCATCGGTGAGTCTGAGCACTGCCGCGCCGTCCTTCTGCTCCTGCACAACGGCATTCTGCTCGATCAGCGCGCCGAGTGCATCCATATACATAAAATAGCTGATATGCCCTGAGGTCACTGCAATCTCATAGAGCCAGTCTTCCGGCAGTGTGCCGTCAAAGCGCAGCAGCAGATCCGAGAGCAGAACGCAGATATGCCAGTGGTCGAGCTGTTCCGGCACAGGCGGCGGGATCGGGCGCATATCGCTCAGAAGCGGGGCGCTTTCCTCAGATTCCATTTCCGGAAAAAATGCAAGCTGACCGTTCAGTTTTTCCTCCGGCTGTATCTCAGCGAGCATACGCGCACCCCCCCTTTTCAAGCGGTTCAGATGAAGTTCGGATAATCCAGCATATGGGATACGAGTGCGATGCACATTGCGGCTTCCACGCACGGAACCGCTTCCGGCACAAGGCACGGATGCGAAACCTCAGCGCTCTGAAGCACCTCATTCGTCATCGCGGAATAGTCCACGGTCTCCTGCGGCTTACCGATCGAAGCGGTCGGCTTGATTGCGACACGGAAACAGATCGGCATACCGGACGAAATGCCGCCGAGGATGCCGCCGTGGTGATTGGTCTGCGTTTTGACATGACCGCGGTCATCGACATAGAAGGGGTCATTGCACTGGCTTCCGGTCATTTTTGCTGTCTCAAATCCTGCGCCGAACTCCAGACCGCGGACACCGGGGATGCCGAACACGAGCTGTGCAATCGAGTTTTCGAGTCCCTCGAAGATCGGGGAGCCGATGCCGGCGGGAACATTGACTGCATAGCAGGTGATCGTTCCGCCGAGGG
>CAMNAY010000005.1 GCA_946531975.1 uncultured Ruminococcus sp.
TTCGAGGACGGCGAGCACGTAAAGCATATGGTCGCGACGGATGATTACAGCGGACATCTGCTGTTCTGCTTCGAGAACGGCAAAATCGCAAAGGTGCCGCTCAGCGCCTATGCCACAAAGACAAACCGCAAAAAGCTCGCAAATGCGTACTCCGCAAAGGATCCGCTCGTGCAGATTCTGTTCATTACGGAGGACTGCGATGTGCTGCTGCGCTCGACCAACAACCGCGCAGTCGTATTCAATACGGCGATGCTGCTGCCCAAGACCACCCGCGACTCCATCGGCGTGCAGGTCATGACCCTCAAGGCGAAGGGCGCGAAGGTCGAGGAAGCTTCCGTTCTCACTGCGGAGCAGCTCGAAGGTCTGCAAAAATATGTCGTCAAGAATATCCCCGCTGCGGGCGGCATGGCAAAAGATCTTGAAATCGCAGGACAGATGACGCTGTAAGGCATCATCTCTCCCGCCCCCCCTTTTTTTTGCGGAAATTGATCCCGAAAACCGTTTTCCGCTGCACAACATCAACGGCAGGAGGTGACTGAACGTGCAGATTCTCGAAACCGGCGCACAGAATATTCTGTATGCCGACGAAAAGCTCCGGCAGCCCGACGGCTTCTCCGGCGTACTGCTGCTGCTCACCTATGCCCCGATGCAGATCGAGGCAGACCGCAGAGTCATGTGTGCGGAGGCAGGCGATGCCCTGCTGCTGCGCGAGAAGACGCCCCTCTGCTGTTCCCCCGTTCAGGGCGATCTGCTCTATGACTGGGTGCTGTTCGATGCCGGCGGCGACCGCAGCTTCTATTCCTCGCTGCAAATTCCGGAGAACACGCTGCTCCGATTCGGCGACACCGCCTTTCTTACGGCGCTGATGCAGCAGCTCTGCGCGGAATTCTATGCGTCCAATGTCAAGCGGAGCGATATGCTCGACTGCCTGCTCAAAGCTTTGCTGATCCGCATCTCCGAGACCGGCGGTCCGATCAGTATGCAGAATGCTGCCGCGAACAATGACCCGCACTACGAAGCACTCGTACACCTGCGCGAAAAAATCTATGCGAATCCGCAGGAGAAGTGGTCGGTCGATATGCTCTGCTCCGAGGTCAGCATGAGCCGGAGCTATTTCCAGCTCATCTACCGCGAAACCTTCGGCATGACCTGCATCGCAGACGTCATCAACTGCAAAATGAACCGCGCACGCGATCTGCTGACCTCGACCGCTTACACAATCTCCCATATTGCACAGCTCTGCGGCTATGACAATGAGGAGCATTTCATGCGGCAATTTAAGAAAAACAACGGCGTAACACCGACCGTCTACCGGCGGGAACACAGAGAATAGGAGGATTTCGCACATGCTGAAATTTCATCCGCTGAAGCCCGAAGAACTCGAATCTCTTAACTGGAATTCCCATCCGCTTGCAGCATGTCTGCCAAAAGGATTCGATCCGGCGGAAGCGCTGCGCAGACACGACCTCGTGCTGACACTGTTCGACGAAGACGCACTGATCGGGGCGCTCGTGCTGAATCATACCCCGACGGACGGAAAGCCCGTCTGCGCCGTGGTTGAAACTGCCGCGCTGCTGCCTGCATACCGCAGACACGGTCTGGGCAGAATGCTGATGGCGCTCGCTGCGGGTGCTGCTGCGGAACACGGCATCTGGTTCCTTGCGGCACAGGTTCCCGATACACCGGAGGCACAGGGCTTCGCTGCCGCGATGCACTTCAAACAGACGGACTGGTACGGCAATTACCTGCTGCTCGATCTCTCCGATGTCGAGGGCATGCGGCATGGCTGACAGGAAAGAATCCAAAGTCCAGCGCTTTCAGACGCTCTACGCTGCCTTTCTCCTCGCGGGGGTAACCGCGTTCCTTGCGGCAGGCTCGCTGTTCGGCGGAAGCGGCCCGGAGGCGGCTGAGAACCCCGTCTGGCGTCCGCTGCTGCACACCAGAGATCATGCCGTGCTTCAGCTCGGCAGAGACTCGGTGCGGAATGTCTATGTCACAGACGAGCGCCTGCTGCCCTATTCGGTCGGCTATGACGAAAGCGTCATCGCGGCATCGGCGCAGGCGGTCAGCGACTACGCGGAAGCCGTCAGCGTACCGGTCTATCTGCTCGCGGTGCCGACCTCTGCCGGCATCTACGGCGACCTGCTGCCCGAAGCCGCACCGCTGGTCAATGAACATGCCGAGCTGGACACCCTCGCACGGCAGCTCAGCAGCAGCGTTGTCCGCATCGAAGCGGAAAGCTGGCTCTCGACTGAACGCGAACAGTATATCTATTACCGCACAGATCCCTGCTGGACCAGCTACGGCGCATTCTGCGTCTACCGCACGGCAATCCGCAGGCTCGGTGCCAATCCGCTGGGCTATGACCATTTCATCATCTCGCATTTCAGCGACGATTATTACGGCAGGCTGGTGCAGGAGAGCGGCTACCGCGAAGTCAAGCCCGATCTGATCGACCTGTTTTACAGCGACAGTGAGCTGCCGCCAAAGAGCGTGACTGCGCTCCGCCCCGACGGAACCGAACAGCTCAGCAGCTATTACCGGCAGTCCCTCGCAAAAGAAAGCGGCGACCCCGCACTGGTCTTCGCGACCAATTCCGAGGCTGTTCTGCACATCGAAACCGAAAACCAGAACAACCGCGAGCTGCTGCTGATTACAGACCGCTTCGGCGGAAACATGACCCCCTTCCTGCTCCGGCATTACCATACCGTCACGGCGGTCAATCTGGAACTGGCGCAGGCGCAGAAAACCGACTGGCAGGCGCTGGTGCATAACGGAAGCACCGCCTATACGCAGATTCTTGTGCTTTGCGGCGCCGATACCCTGCGCAGCCCGGACTTTTCGGCTGCTATGCAGCTGACAAAGCAACTTCTGCCGTATGAAGATCAACAGCCCGAACAGGATAAAGGAGATCCGGCATGACCAAGAAGAAAAAAACAAAGCGGCAGCCGCCGCAGAAAATGGACTATGAAGCAATCCGCGCACGCGACAAAGAGCGGAAGCTGAAAAAACGCGAACAAACCCGCGGCAAACGGAAGAAGATCCTGAAAATTACCGGCATTACGGCTGCTGCTGC
Source organism: uncultured Ruminococcus sp. (assembly GCA_946531975.1). GTDB lineage: Bacteria > Bacillota > Clostridia > Oscillospirales > Ruminococcaceae > Firm-04. Next base: position 3,077 of record CAMNAY010000005.1, read on the forward strand.
CGCCGTGCTGTGCGCTGCCGGCTTTGGCGGATACCAGTACCTCAAACGCAGCGGCTGGATTCTGCGGCATAAGATCGCGATGAAATCCGAGCATTTCGAGGTCACCGATGCCATGCTCGCCTGCTACTTCCAGCAGTGCGTCGAAAGCTATCAGGCATATGCAGAGCAGGACGCGAATGCCGTGAAACTCGACACCGGAAAATCTCTCAAAAAGCAGGAATACACGGACGGCTATACCTTCTATGACATGCTCATGGAAAAGACCGAGCAGACCATCGAAGCACAGATTCAGGTCTGCGAAGCGGCGTATGCTGCCGGCTATGAGCTGTCTGAGGAGAAGAAGGAATCATGCAGAACGATCGCAGCAGAACGCGACCTCTCGCTGTTCCAGAAGGGCGTGTCCCGCGAGGATATCCGCAAATCGGTCGAGCTGACCATGCTCGCACAGGAGTTTGAGGCGGATGCAATCGACAGCATTTCGGTCTCGGATGAGGAGCTTCAGGCTTACTTTGAACAGCACCGCGATGAATACGTGAATGTCGATATCTACGGCTTCACCTTCCCCTATGACACCGAGGACAGCGAGACCGATTACGGCATGACGCACGAGGAGGCGCTCTCCTATGCTGAGGAACTGTCTGCCTGCAAAACAGCAGATGCCTTCTCCGGTTACGTCGAGAATTACCTGCGGGATGTCAAAAAATCGAACGACGAGGAGATCCGGCTGAACCTCGACAACCTCAGAAGCACCAACCTCGCAAGCTATTTCAGCAGCGAGGTGCAGGAATGGGTAAAGAGTGATGACGCAAAGAAATATGCAACGCTGATGACCGACCGCGAGGAGCAGAACATCGTGCAGGTCTGTATGCTGCTCAATCCGCCGGCTCCGAGTGAGGAGCAGACCGTCAATATCCGGGTCGTTGTGCTGACAACTGCCGAATTCGACGGTGCCGACGGCGCAAAGGAATTTGCACAGGAGCTGATCGCACAGTGCGAGGAAGCAGGCGGCACACCGGAAGCCTTCGCAGAGCTTGCGTATGAATATTCCAGCGACGTCTTTACCTACCCCAACGGCGGCGTCGTCTCCGGCATGACCCCCTCCCGCACAACCTACGGCGAGGAGCTGCCCAAGTGGGCGTTCGACAAGAGCCGCAAGGCGGGCGATATGGGCATCGTCGAAGGAAGCGGCACGGTCATTCTTGCGTATTTTGAATCCGCAAGCGAGGACAACGGCTGGCAGAGCCTTGTGCGCGAAGCCTTTACCGAGCAGGTGAAGGAGGAACTGAACAAACAGAATCATCAGGCGGAAGTGACAAAATATCCCGAAAACTATAAATATATTACCGGCTAAAGGGAGGTATCCACCATGTTTGATGCTGCAATTATCGGAACCGGTCCGGCTGGTCTTTCTGCCGCGCTGACCTTACAGATTCACGGGAAACAGATCATCTGGTTCGGTGCAAAGCCGATCTGCGAAAAGGTCGCAAAGGCTGAGATAATCAACAATTACCCCGGTCTGCCCGCAATCTCCGGCGCAGACCTCGCCGCACAGTTTCAGGCGCATGCAGATCAGATGGGGCTGACTGTGACCGAGCAGGTCGTCAACAGCATCATCCCCATGGGCGGGCATTATGCGCTCAGCGCCGGCGCCGATTTCTATGAGGCGAAGACCGTGCTGTTCGCGACCGGCATCGCCGCGGCAGGCACTCTGCCGCATGAGGCGGAGCTGGTCGGGCGCGGCGTCAGCTACTGCGCAACCTGCGACGGCATGCTCTGCCGCGGCAAAAATATCGCTGTCATCTGCACCGCAAAACGGCTGGAGCATGAGATCAGCTACCTCGCAGAGCTTGCAGCGCATATCGACCTGTTCGCACTCTACAAGGACTGCGGCATTGATCTGCCCAATGTCACGCTGCGCACCGAAAAGCCGCAGGGCGTTCTCGGAGAGGAGCGATTCTCCGGTCTCACACTCAGCTCCGGTGAAACCCTCGAAGCAGACGGACTGTTCTGCCTGCGCACGGCAATCTCACTGAATACGCTGCTGCCCGATCTTCAGACGCAGGACGGGCATATCAAGGTCAGCAGGAATCAGGAGACCAATCTCCCGCATGTCTATGCCGCAGGCGACTGCACCGGCAGACCGTATCAGTATACCAAGGCGGTCGGTGAGGGCAATGTCGCCGCACACAGCATCATCCAAGCACTCGCGGAATAAACCGCGGAAAGCGGATACCGGACAAAACCGGTATCCGCTGTTTTTTTGCTCCAAAAAACCCCCAGAAGATGCCCGTTCCGCATCTGTCCGCCATACATGTATGAACCTGCAAAATACAAGATAAAGCAAGACTTATGCCGCATATAGGTCAGAGCTGATACGGGCAAAGATCAAGCCTTTTTGCCCTCTCTTTTTTGCGCAATTTTCACTCTTGAAATCTGTTGAATCCTGTGATATAATGAAAGTGCGGCCGTGTGTGCTGCAAAGATATTATGATTTCGGGGTGGATTCTTATGAGAAAACAAATCAAAATTGCCGCTGCCTGCATGAGCGTGATGCTCGCAGCACAGGGCATTCCGTTTGCTCCGTCCGTTCAGGCGGCAGACGGCGACATTCTGGTCACAGGCTTTGAGGACGGCGATGTTTCCGCATTCTCCAAGCGCGGTGACACCGATACCTCTGTGATCGCTGCTTCGGATGCGGAACCGCATTCCGGCAAGAGCTGCATGTCTGTCACAGAGCGCTCGAACGGCTGGAACGGTCCTTCTGTTTCGCTCAAGAGCCTCGGCTGTGAGCCGGGTGTGCAGTATGTCGCGACCGCTTGGGTCAAAATGGCATGGTACAATACCGTCCGGTTCAGCCTTCAGTATACCGATGAGGACGGCGAACAGCATTACAACAACCTCTCCTCTGTCATCAGTCAGGGTGAATGGGTACAGCTTCCGCTGACAAAGTTCAGCTACTCCGAGGACATGCAGGATGTCTCAATTTATATCGAAGGAACTGATAAAGCTGATATGTGGGTTGATGATTTTTCGCTGACCGCTGCGCCGGTCTATCCGATCGAAACAGACATTCCCGGTCTGAAGGACGTCTACGGCGATTACTTCAAAATCGGCGGCGCTGTCACCTCTACTGAGCTGGCGCCGAAGTCTACCAAGGATCTGATCCTCAAGCACTACAACAGCCTCACGCTCGGCAATGAGCTGAAGCCGGAGAACATGCTCGACAAGAAGGCAACACTCGCTTACCTCGAAGAAACCGGCGACAACACCGTTCCGAAGGTCCGGCTCAACGGCAATGCACGCTCTATCCTCAATTTCTGCCGCGACCATAAGATTCCGGTGCGCGGTCATGTGCTTGTCTGGTACAGCCAGACACCGATCTGGTTCTTCACCGACGACTTCACCGAAGACGGCAAGCTCGTTGATAAGGAGACCATGCTGAAGCGCATGGAGAACTACATCAAGGGCGTCTTCGAGGTGCTGGATGAGGAATATCCGGATGTTGAATTCTATGCATGGGACGTCGTGAACGAAGCCATGCTGGACGGCGGAAAGCCGCGTGACCCAGGCTCCTATGAGAAAGGCAACGGCACCTCCGCATGGACCGCAATCTTCGGCGATAACTCCTTCATTGAGCCCGCTTTCACCTATGCAAGAAGATATGCGCGTCCGAATACCAAGCTCTATTACAACGACTTCAATGAGTACATGAAGGTCGATGCCATGATTGAAATGGCAATGGATCTTAAGCAGAAGGGTGTGCTGGACGGTCTGGGACTTCAGTCTCACCTGAATGTCACCAATAACCAGGGCAAGGATCCGTTCCCGAGCGTGCAGCAGTATGCAAATGCACTCGACAAGTTCTGCGCGACCGGTCTGGATATCCAGATCACCGAGCTGGATGCGACCTACGATCACTCCGTCGAAAACGGTGAGGAGCTTCAGGCAAAGTATTACGACGGCATCATGGAAGCCATCGCAAAGCACAAGGATCAGATTTCCGCCGTTGTCTTCTGGGGCACGACCGATGACCAGAGCTGGCGTGCAAAACAGACACCGCTGCTGTTCAATGAAGACTACACCGCAAAGCCCTGCTTCTATTCGATCATTGACGGCATTGATTATACCGTAACTGAGCCGAAGACGACCGAATCCACCACCACAACAACCACTACAACCTCGACCTCCGACGGCCCCGTCTCCGATGCCATATGGGGCGATACCGATGATAACGGCGATGTTAATGTTGTTGATGCTGTGCTGCTCGCTCGCCTTGTGGCGGATGATGCGACGCTCAAAGAGGGCGAAGTCACAGCCAAGGGAAAAGCAAACGCCGATGTGACACATGACGGCAAGCCGGACAAGGATGACCTGACCAAGCTGCTCGACTTCCTCGCCGGACGGATCGAAAAAGACGGCCTCGCAAAAGCATAAAAATTAACCGGACTGCTGCATCAGACAGCAGTCCGGTTTGTCTGTCGGGAACCCCCATCATCAGGTTTTGAGTGCATTCGCTGCCGGCGTCCGGGCAGTATCATTCCGCAGTCAGCACACCTGCGTGCATCCGGTACAGCCGGTCGGCATACTGCATCGCATCATTCTCATGCGTCACAACCAGCACCGACGCACCTGCTCCCGCCGCATTCTTCAGCAGCCGGAACACCGCCGCCGTGTTTTCATCATCCAGATCACCCGTCGGCTCGTCCGCGAGAATCACCGCAGGGCGCCGGATCAGTGCCCGTGCAATCGCCGTCCGCCGCAGCTCACCGCCCGAAAGCTCCGCAGGCTTTGCATCGCGCAGCGAGCCGATGTCCAGAAGCTGCATCAGCTCCTCGGCACGGTCTGCGTCCGGCTCCTCACCGTACAGCGAATACGGCAGCAGAATGTTCTCCAGTACGGTCAGGCTTTGCAGCGCAGTCTGCCCCTGCGGGATCATCCCGAAATGCCGGTTGCGCTGATGCGAGCGCTCCCGATCAGGCAGCGCATAGAGGTCATTGCCGTCGAGCAGTACGCGCCCGCTGCTCGGTATGCTCAAGCCGCCCAGCATATTCAGCAGCGTACTCTTTCCGCTGCCGGAGCGCCCCATCAGTACGGTCAGCGTGCCCTCCTCCAGTGCAAAATCGGTCTCCTGCACCGCAAAAAAACTGTTCGTTCCCTTCGCACGGTTCTCGCGCAGGAATTCTTTGCTCACTTGCTCTGCCAGCAGCTTCATGTCTGGTCTCCTCTCAGGATCACCGCCGGATCCAGCCGGCTGATGCGGTATGCGGAAAGCGCCGATGCCAGCGCACTGACAAGCACTGCGATCAGCAGCGCGGCAACCGTCAGCGCAATGAGCGTTCCGGCAGCGGGCAGCAGGAACGGCAGTCCGAGCTGCGTCTCGATCAGGCTGTTGAACGGCAGGACAATCAGCAGCGCCAGTGCAGCGCCGGCAATGCCGCCGATTACACCGATTGTCAGCGCCTCGCGCAGCACAACAGACGCGAGCATGCCGCGCGATGAGCCGATTACACGCAGCACCGCAAACTCCCGCTTGCGCTCGTTCACACTCATCGTGAACGCCAGCAGCAGGATCACAATGCCGAGCAGCCAGACCGCCGCAATCAGGATGACCGTAATATCCGATACGCCCGAAAGACTCTCGGAAATGCCGGAAATCATCTCCTTGGTGCGGATCGCCTTGACCTTTTTCACATGAATATTGATGTCATTGACGACCTCCTCGACAGAGTAGCCGTCCGCGGGATTGATGAGGATGCAGGACACGACCTTGTCCGGATCAAGCTTCTGAAAGTCGTTCATTTTCCGGTCAACCGACGACCGGATCAGCGCCTTGATCGTATTCTGATTCGTGAAGACTGCTGTATCAAAGGATGTGCCGGTCTTGTCGAGCTTCGCGGCAACACGGCAGTCTACGCCGTAAAAGGTCAGCGTATCGCCCACAAAGGCATTCAGGTCATTGCCGACCACAATGTCAAGGTCTGCGAGCGGCTTGCCGTAGCTCTTTTTGATCCACGGGGTAATCGTGAAATCCGTCTCCGGATCAAAGCCGATGATCTGCACCGGCACCGAGCAGCAGCCCGCGCTCGCTGATGCCAGATACAGCTGCGCCGAAATCTGCCCGACGCCCTCACGCGCCGCAACCTTGTCATACAGCGCGTTCTCCATGTAAAAATAGCCGGTATTGCCTTGCAGCACAATGTTCTCCAGCCTGGACTTCGTCGTCGCCTCATACGGCACAACCATGATGTCCGCACCGAGCCGCGCCTCCAGCGAATGCAGACCCTGCCGCAGACTGGATACAATGATCGACCCCGCCAGAACGGTCAGTGTCAGCAGCGCCGTCAGGCTGATAAGCACCGCAGTCCGCACCGGCTTACCGGTCAGATTCCGCAGCGGAAGGCTGATTTTTTTTGCCATGCCGGTCTCCTCAGTTCTCTGTTTTTTCCGTGAAGCGCATCACCGCGCAGCAGACAGCCAGCAGTACAATCAGAATGCAGCAGACAATGACCGCCGGCTTCATGGCCGCATGGCAGCGCATCGAATCCATCATGCACATCTTCACGATCTTCCCCGGCACGAATGCCGTAACTGCCGCGCAGACTGCGGTCAGTGCGCCGAAAACGCCCGCGAGCTTTCCGTTTCTGAGCAGCAGCATCAGCAGCGCCAGCAAAGTCATGCCGCCCGCAAGTCCGCAGACCCAGTTCTCTGCATCGTGGCAGTGCATCCACATGCCGGCATCGGTCTTCGGGCAGGCGTGAAACACCAGCTTTACGCCCGCACAGAGCGCCGCCGACACCGCCAGCAGGATGATATTCAGGATTTTCTTCATGATTCCGCTTCCTTTCGAGTTTCCCGCCGAAGCAGCGGATAATCCTGCTCCGACATCGGATATGCGGCATAAAATGCGCTTCCGGTGTATGCCCCGCTGCGCTGATGCCGCTCAAAATTCGCATCGCAGCGCAGAAAACAGCGCTCCGATTCCGTATGTCTGTCCACTGTTACGTCCAGATTGTAATACAGCCCGTCAATGCGGACAATATTCCACGCATGGTATTCCTGCTCGCCGCCGGCTTCGCCCGCGTAACCGGTGATAATCCGCACGCCGACTCCCGCTTCCCGCAGCAGGCGGTACATCAGAACCGCATAGCCCTGACAGGTCGCAGTGCCGTACCGCAGCGCACCGTATGCGGTCGATTTCAGATGATAATACGTGTTTTTGCGATGCACAGTGTCGTAGGAGACATGCGCGTACACATAATCATACACCGCACGCACCTTCTCATAATCAGAGGTGCGGTCGGTGAAATGCAGCGCAGAAAGCACCTCTGCAACCATTTCGGAGGTTTCCGCTTCCTGCCGTGCCGTCGTGTAATAATCCGGCACAATCGTGATCTGATACGCAAAGCCGCCCTCCTCCGGCGTATGACTGTACCGCAGTTCATAGCCGCCGTTCTGGTGCATCAGGTAGTCACCCTCCAGCGGGGAGGGAGTCTCATCGTAGACATACTGCATCAGATCCCGCACCAGCAGCGTGATATCCGCCATGCTGTCAGCCTTTGCGTGATAGGTCACCGTCACGGACTGCGCACGCTGCCGCAGCGCCGAACGGATGCCCGCAATCACCGCGTCGGCATTCGAGAAATACACGCTCAGGTCGCGGCGGGTCTCATAATGCCGCAGGCTGCTCCGTGTCCCGACCCGACTGCTCAGGACAGATGCCGGCAGCAGAAGCATGACCGCCGCCAGCAGCACCGCAAGCCGCAGCATCCGCTGCTTCATCGGGATTTCTCCCGCTTCTTTTTTGCCATGCGCCGCTTCCAGACCGCAGCCGCGTTGGAATTGACAAGCAGCCGGTCGATATCAATGCCCGCGGGACAGATATTCCGGCAGGCAAGCGACTTGCCGCAGCCCTCGTACAGATGTGCGCGGCACGCACGGTGCAGCGCATGCTTCTGGATGTCCGGCAGTGCCGTCAGCAGCCTTGCGGCGGGCAGCAGCCCTGACATGCCGTAAAAATCACCGTCTGCATAGAAATTCGGGCAGACCTCCAGACAGCAGCCGCATTGCAGACAGCGCGCAGCATCGTAGGTCAGGTCTCCGACAGTCTCATCCGCCTTTGTCTCCGCCTCAAACCAGATTTGCAGCAGATGCAGGTTTTTCATCAGCACACTGCGGTCACAGATCAGATCGGCAACCACGGGAAATTTGCGGAGCGGTTCGAGCGTGATTCTGCCCTTTTTCGCGCATTCCGCGAGCTTCGCATCACACGCGAGGCGCGGCACACCGTTGATCCGCATGGCACATGCCCCGCATTTCTTTTGCAGGCAGCTGCATTCCCAGCGAATCGGCTGCACAGGATTCCCCTCGGAATCGGTGATGCCGGGGGTCTCGTTGATCTGCGTCAGCGCCGTTGCCGCAGTCATCTGCGGATCATCCGTCTCAAACGGAATGCACTGACGGTACGGGGTGCTTTCGGGAGAATCCTGCCGCAGAATCCAGAGTTCATATTGCACGGTCAGTCTCCCCCTTTCGCTGCGGGATCGGCTCGAATGTCACCGAGACCGAATCCTGCAAACATCGTACCACTGTTGTTTTCCGATATGCTTCATCGGTCTGCGGGAAGTCGCTGCGGTAATGCGCACCGCGGCTCTCCCGGCGTTCCAGCGCACCCAGCAGCATCGCTTCCGCCAGCCGCAGTCTCGCTTGTTCGCGGGCATTGTATTCCCGCGCATGAGACAGTGTGCGCAGACGCTCCCGTGCAGCCTGCAGGGTCTCTGCGTCGCGGACAATGCCGAGTGCATCCAGCAGGATCCCGCTGACCGCATGAATCAGCACGGGCGATGCCGGCTGTGCATACGGTTCTGTTTCGTTGACCGCCGCCGGCTCCGGCAAATCTGCGCCCGCTGCCGCAGCAGTCTGTGCCGCGACCTGTCCGCCGTAAAGCGCACCGAGCATCGAATTTCCGCCGAGCCGGTTCGCACCGTGATACTGACAGGCGCATTCCCCCGCGGCATAAAGCCCGTTCCGACCGGCGCGGTGCTGCGCATCAACGGCAATCCCGCCCATGAAATAATGAATGCCCTCGTGAACCGGAACCGGTGTGTGCTTCGGGTCGGTGCCGAGGTAATTCATCAGCTCCGCGCGCAGGTCGGAGAGCTTATGCGCCCAGGTATCCTCCGGCAGCGCGGTCATGTCAAGGTATACCTGACCGCCCGCTTCGGGCTGCTGCCGGACAAAAAACATCTCCCGCGCAACCACGTCACGCGGCATGAGATTGCCCAGTTCGGGATATTTTTCTTCCATAAAGTACCAGCGTTCGCCGTTCCGTTCGATGAACAGACGGCCGCCCTCACCTCTCGCGGCTTCCGTCACAAGGCAGCGCTTGCCGGCAATCCCGATCGTCGTCGGGTGGTATTGCAGCATTTCGGGATTTCCCAGCGGAACGCCCTGCGCAAATACTGCCGCGGTGACATCGCCGCTGTTCTGTGTCGTGCCGGTCGTCATGCCGGGGAATACGCCGTTCATGCCGCCGCTGCACAGCAGCACTGCACCGTAATAATCGGTCATGCTGCCGGTATAGCAGTCACGGATGCGGACACCGGTGCAGGCATCCCCTTCCGTCAGCAGCCGCAGAAATTCGTGATGCGGGAAGCGGGTTATCCGTCCGGCATGTTCATATTTCCGCGCTTCGTCAATCAGCGCGCTCATGATGATCTTGCCCGTGCTGCTTTTTGCATAGGCAGTGCGCTTTTTCTTCTGCCCGCCGAAATTCCGCAGGATCAGCTCGCCGTTTTTCATGTGAAACGGCACACCGAGCGCTTCGAGCTGCCGCAGGATCTCCGGCGCATGTGCCGTCAGTCCTTCGACCGCATTGGGATCGGCAAGCTGTACGCCGCCGCGCACGGTATCGGCAAAGTGCAGCGCAGGGCTGTCGTTCTCACCCATTGTATTCAGCGCGCCGTTGATGCCGCCCTCGGCAAGCACCGACTGTGCGCGCTCGGAGGGCTGAAGCGAAAACAAATTACACGAAAAGCCGCGCTTTGCCAGCGTAATCGCTGCGGAAAGCCCGCTCAGTCCCGCTCCGATGATCTGAAACCGCTGCATTCTGCCTGCACCTCCCTCTCTGCTGCGCTCAACGCCGGATCCAGTCGATGATCTCCCGCTCGGCGCGCGCAAAATATGCCATGTTTTCTTTCCGATACCGCCCGAATGTGCGGTAAAACAGACCGATGAGCGGCGCCAGCCGGTAAAGCCGCTTTTCGCGGGTGCGGTTCGGCATCAGCCCGCACAGGTGACTGCCGTGCCGGAAGCGCAGAACGCGCACATGCTTCGGATAATGCTGCGCCTTCAGCGTCTGCAGCAGCTTCTGCACGGAGCCGTCCGCATCCCAGCACTCATCCTCCATCCCTGCAATCATCAGGATTTCTGCGCCGGAGGCTGCCGGATTCAGCATCGCCTTCTCCACGGCGCCGGCATCCGTATACGCATCGGAAAATGCCGCCCACATGCCCGTGACCTTGTGAACTGCTGCCGGATGTGTCTGATATTTCCGCGAAGGATACCGTGAAAAATCCGGACGGACAAACGGAATCTCCGCACCGTGCCATGTCGCGACGCTGTGTCCGGACATCGTTTTCCGGTCGGGAAGTGTCCCCTCAAACGGTACGTGCGTCGGAGACACAAGAATCATCTTCTCCATGCCGCCGTAATGCTGTGCCGCGAGCATCGCAAACACAGTTCCCATTGACTGCCCGTAGATGCTGATATGCGGGATGTGCTTCTGCTCCCGCAGATACCGCAGTGCTGCACCGAAAATCTCCAGCGGGATGCGGTCGGGCGAGGCGGGCAGTCCCTCTGCACCGAACAGCGATACTGCCAGACCCGTGATGCCGAAATCGGCAAAACGCTCTGCGAATTTGACCGCAGGAAGAATACTCTGTTCACCGCCCATGACAACAATCACGGCGCGGTCACTGCCGCCGTCGGGCTCTGCCAGATGTCCGGCAAAGCCGTCGGAAGCCATCGAAAAATGCACATGCTGCATGTCGGCTCCTCCGTTCTCAGATGACCTGCCAGCGCAGGAAATACACAACAAATGCCAGACCGCAGAGCAGCAGGATCACAGACAGGATCAGCAGAAGATCCACAAAAAAGTCCTTGTACCCCTTCACGCCCAGCGCGGTCATCAGCGGTCTGATATTGGTCAGGACATGTACGGCAATCGCCAGAACCATCAGAATCTGTGTGATGAGCTGAAGCCGTCCGAACAGGCTCAGACGGTATACACCCTGCTCCGATTTTCCCATGAAGATCAGCAGATGCGAGAAAATCAGAAACATCACCGCAAAGCCGCTGATGCGGCGCGTCCAGAACAGATGATTCTCACGAAAATACGGCGCACCGGATTTTTTGAGCGCCTTCAGCGTCTGTACCGTCAGGATCACGCCGATGACCGTGTGTGCGGCGATCATCGCTGCCATGATCCATGCCAGTGTGCTCAGCACCGGATTGCCGCCCGGTACAATGCCTGCGAGCTGAAAGCCGCCCATGATCCCGTGAATCAGAAACAGCACCAGAATTTCCATGCTGAGCAGCGCGTTCCATTTTCTCATTCCGCTGCCTCCGTATCTTTCACATGCAGCACCAGAATATCCGGCTTGCCGTATAAGGTCTGCACACCGCCTGCCTCCGCGATCTCCTTCGAGAGAATCATCACGTCAAACAGACCGTATTCCGCCTTGGAGAGCAGCAGTGTCGTGTCGATCGCCTGCACGGTCATCTGGTTTTCCGGCAGGCGCGAGCGGCAGCTGTCCGCCATTGCCCGCCCGCCGGCATCGGTCAGTCCGGTCAGACAGGAGATGTCCTCAAAAATGACCGGTGCATCCTTCTCCGTAAAGAACTGCTCCCAGAGCCGCAGATTTGCTTCATCCGGATGCAGGCTGCGGTTGATCAGCACGACATATTCTCCGGAAGGCTTGTCGATAATGACCGACGCACTTGAAACCGCATCGGGACTGCCCTTCAGCAATGCCCGTCCGGTATCCGTGCTGACAACCGGCAGCCCCAGCACCGTCAGCAGCACCGCCGCATCCGCGGCAGCATGCTTCAGCAGGCGGACAGGCTTCACTGCTCTGCCTGCTTCAGCGCCGCGCCGGCAGCCTCCTTGAATTCGTTGTAATTGATCGTTGCGCCGCTGATCGCATCCACACCGCTGAGCTTGCCTTTTTCCACCAGCTTTGCCGCATACTGATCGCAGGCGCCGACCGCCTTCTGTGCCTTGTTGTAGAAATCACGGTTGGCGATCTCGCCGTTTTCCTTGCCGTAATTCTCATCCTTCGGGGTGCCGTCCAGCTCGAAGGTGTGGAATTCGCATTCCGTGATCTTGTTGTCCTTGATCGTCAGCTTGACGACGCCGTAGCCGTTGCCGGCGGTGTCGTCCTTGTCATCATTGACATATTCCTCGCTCTGTGCGGTGTAGGTGCCGTCCTTGTAGTTCTTCGGGGCATCGTCCCCGCCGCCGCAGCCTGCACAGCAAATGCCGCAGACCGCGGTCAGCGCCAGCAGGAATACAGTTCGTTTTTTCATGGCTGATTCTCCTCATGTATGAAGGGGCACGCTGATTCAAGTGTCTCCGGCGGATTTATAATGAGGGCTCTGCCCTCAAACTCCCGCTTAATGGATACACTCCCTTTGGCGGGATATGCAGCGAAGCGATACTTTATTCAGCGGTTCCAAAGTTATCTTTTTTCAGAGGTCGGTTTCCGGTCACTCAAACCGGATCTTTCCGGTGAAATGATCGTTGACCTTCTCCTTTGCGATCTTGCCGCTGCGCAGGACGACCATTCTCTGTGCGACCTCCGCAACCTCCGGGTCGTGCGTGACAACAATCAGTGTCGTGCCCTCATCGTGCAGCTTGTGGAACAGATCCACAACGATTTCTTCGTTTGCTTCGTCCAGATTACCGGTCGGCTCATCCGCGAGAACAATCTCCGGATAGTTGATGAGTGCGCGGGCAACGCAGACACGCTGCTGCTCGCCGCCCGAAAGCTGGCTCGGCAGATGCTTCGCCCTGTCCTTCAGTCCGACGCGCTCCAGCGCCTCCAGCGCTTCCTTTTCATCCGGCATGCTGTGATAATACTGCGCGAGCATGACATTTTCCAGCGCGGTCAGATAATTGACCAGATGAAACTGCTGGAAGATCAGCCCGATCTTGTCACGGCGGATTGTCGTCAGATTCTTCTTGCTCTCCTTGGCGATGTCCACGCCGTCCAACAGGACTTCGCCCTTGGTCGGCTTATCCATGCAGCCGATAATGTTCATCATCGTTGATTTGCCGGAGCCGGAGGGTCCCATGATCGACACCCATTCGCCCTTTTCAACCTTCAGGTTCACATTATCCAGCGCATGCAGCTCGCCGTAGATCTTCGATACGTTTTTGAGTTCCAGTAAGCTCATTTGTTACACTCCTTCGTGCTTATTCGCCCTTTAAGACCAGTGCGGGATCGACGTCCGTCGCACTGCGGATCGGCATGAGACTCGATGCGGCAGTGACCGCGATCGAAACCAGAATCGTAACCGGAACCAGCAGCGGGCGGAACCGGATCGAACTGCTGAATACACGCGTGCTGACCTCCTGTGCAAAGATGAAGCCCAGTACCGAGCCGAGAATGCCGCCGAGCAGACCCAGCATCATGCTCTCACCCATGAATTCCTTGATAATCGAGCTGTCCGGTGCGCCGATTGCCTTGCGCAGACCGATCTCGCGGCGGCGCTCCGCAACCACGGCGGTCATCGTTGTCGCGACGCAGATCATCGTCAGCGCCAGCACAACGACTGTGACCAGCAGTACCAGCGCCTGTAATTTCGTCAGGACCGTTGCTTCGGAAGCGGTCACACGCTTGACCACACGCGCACGCACGGTATCCACGCTGCTGTTGATCTGATCGACATATTTCTTGACGGCATCCGCGCCGCCCGACACGCTGACCTCGCAGACATCGAGCGTGCCCTGCTCCTTGGTCAGTGCGGCAAGATCATCGAGCGACATGTAAATGTAGTCCTCCTCTGAGCCGCCCGTTTCCACAATGCCGGTGATCTTGTAATCGGCAGTCAGGTCTTCCAGCGCCTCGCCCTTCTGCACCTTGCCCTCCGGCGTATAGCTGACCGTCAGGGTGCTGCCGACGCTCAGGCGGAAGGACTCCGCGACATTCGCGCCGACCATGACCTCGCCCGAAGCAGCCGGCCATTCGCCGTCCACATTCCAGTAAGGGCTGGTTTTTTTCGCGCCCTCCGGATCGGTTCCGGCAACGACGATCGGGCTTTCGTGTACACGGACATTTTCATAGCGGTACGGTGCATAACCGACCAGATCGCTCTTTGCAATCCTGCCGATGCCCTGCGCGGCATCCTCCTGCGTAAAGGCTTCGTCTGCGGCTGTGAGGATCATATTTGCGCCGTAGTTTCGGAATTCTGCGCCCATCTGACGGGGCACATCGTAGTAGATTGTGACCAGACCGGAAAGGATTGTCGCACCGATCGCAATCGACAGCAGTGCAACCAGCATCCGCGAGCGCCGCCGCAGAAGCGATGCCACAATCATCCGGAAAAACATCTTTCGTTTACTCATCTCATCACCTCATTAGCGTCCGTGCAGGACCTCAGCCGGACGCAGACGCAGGAGCATCCGGATTGCCGGAATGCTGCCGATCAGCGTCACAAGAACGACCAGAACCGCAACGATCGGGATGACCATGCCGCGCATGGTAATCGCGGAGCCGAAGACCGTGTGTCCGATGATCTGTGCAAAGCCCCAGCCCGCGAAGAATCCGATCACGCCGCCGAAGATCGCCGTAATGAAGATCTCCGTCAGCACCAGCAGCGAAACTGCGCCGTTCTGCGCACCGATCGCCTTCATCAGACCGATCTCGCTGCTGCGCTCCATGACGCTCGCCGTCACGAGGTTGCAGATGCCCAGTGCCGCGCCGATGAGGCTGAGAATTGTAATCAGAATCATCAGGAGCTGCGTCTTTTCGAGGATCGCGCCCTCGGAGTCGGCAACCTGCCGCACGGGGGATGCCACGCAGTCGGTGATCGCCTCCTGAATCTGCCAGCAGATCGAGCTGGCGTATGCGGTGCAGTACCATTTTTCGTACTGGGCGACCGTCAGCGAAGAAGGACCGTCGCGGCGCGCACGCTCTGCGAGCTCATTCTCCGGCGTTGTCAGCGCACTGACCTCAATGCTGTCCACGCAGCCGTCGATGCCGGCAAGTGCCTGCGCGGTGTTCAGCGGCGCATAAATCTGCTCGTCCTCGTCGCTGCCCGCATCGTAAATGCCGACGATCTTCAGCGAGCGCTCGCCCGCTTCGCCTTTGACATGCAGCGTGTCCCCGGCGTGCAGTCCCTGCTGCTCCGCCAGCACCGTGCCGACCATTGCAGCGTCGGCGTCCTCGCCGGTCTTTGACTCATCGAGCCACTCGCCCTCTTTGATCTCCCACCAGCTTCGCATGCTTGCGACACCTGCATCCAGTGCCTCGCCGGTCGGCAGATCCATGTGGTGATTGAACCAGCTTCCGACGACTGTCACCTTGCTGCCGTCATCCAGCTCGCTTTTGACATTCACAAACGGCGCATAATCCACAATATTGAACGCCCAGAAGATTGTCTTGATCTTTCCGAGCTCATCCTCCCGCAGATACGCGCCGGAGGAATCGCCCTCCATGTCATACAGATTATTCAAAACAGATGCCGATTTCGGTACGACGGTGATATTTGCGCCGTAGGTCTTCAGTTCCTGATTCACTTTGTCACCGACATCCAGCATGACGCTGAGCATTGCCGTTGCAAGAGACGCACCGAGCGCGATCGTGAACGCGATCATCAGCATCTTCTTCCACTGGCGGAACAGTGTTCCGCGGATCATTCTGAGAAACATGGCTTGCTGCGCCTCCTTTACTGAAATTCTTTCTTGTATTCGAGCAGCCCCTCAAACGGAATTACAATCTGACCGTTTTTGATGCTGTACGGAATGACAATCGGGTTACAGCCGCCCTTGAAGCCGATTGTGTTGATGTTCATGACGACATCGCACAGCTTGCAGACGACCTGTCCGTCCTTTTCATAGTAGCCGGTCTCGCCGCAGATATCGCAGGCGTCCAGACCGATGCCGTATGCAGAGGAATTCGGCTTCTTGATGATAATGACGCGAATTGCGACATTGTCCTCAGTGGTATACGCAAACCGGTGCAGATGACCGTCCTGCACCTGCTCAAACGGGATATACAAATTGCTGTCGTCCATGATGCAGTTTTCGACCGGTGCAAGCTCAATCTTCCGGTTCGCGATTGCGTGCAGCTTTGTCAGGGTCAGAACGCCGAATGCCGTGCAGAGCAGCGACAGCACCGCCCAGCGGCGGCTGACCAGCTTCTTCTTGCGGATCTTGCGGTGCTCTGCCGGATTTTTATAGGTTTCCTTGTTCATGAAGGTGCGGATCAGCAGGAATACCGGCGCCAGCAGCGAAACGCACAGTGCCGCATAGGTAAACAGGTAATCGCGGTTGGAGGTAAATTTAATGATCTCAAAACACTCATGATAATACTTGAAATCTCTGGTGATGATGCGCTTCTGCTGCATGATGCGGATGCAGTTCGCGCCCTGACGCAGCCCGTTGAAAATCAGCGCCGGACCGAGAATCAGCAGTGCCTGCCATGTCTGAAGCCGCAGCAGTGCCTTATACGCGGCAAGGCCCGCAAGGAACACCATCAGCACACCGAGCAGAATACCGATTGTCTTCAGCAGGAATGCCGAGGACAGCACCGTTTTTTCCGTCATCAGGATTGTGTACGGATTCGTGAACACATCCGGCAGCAGATAGATCAGCAGTCCGGCGGCGATCACGCCGAGCGCCGCCGATGCCAGCGCCTGAAGCGCAATGCCCGCAGGTCTCGGCAGCTTCTTTTTCAGCAGCGCCGCCAAAAGCGCCAGCACGCAAAATGCGCCCAGTGCCGACAGCGAGAACATGAAAATGCGCAGGTTCCAGAGGGACGTGTCAATCTTCCGCGTCGTATTTTTCAGATATGCCATGACGACCGCCGCACCCGTACCGAACAGACTCAGCGCCAGCATCGGAATGCTGCCCGCTTTTCCGTAGGCACGCTTTGCAAAGCCGGTCATCAGACCGATCAGAAGTGCTGCTGTCAGCAGCGCCTCTGTTGTTTCAACAAAGTATTTCAGCACTGTTTCAGCCTCCCTTTTCAGAGGAATCCGGAGTCCGCGGACGGTGCCGTCATCCGCCGAATGCTCCGTTTGGTCACTCGTCCCATAGTATCTCAACATTCAGTGCAAACTATGGACAGATTTATCAATTTGCCCCAAACGCACAAATGCGCCATGCACCCTGAGGGCAGCATGGACGCATTTGTATGTATGGATGCTTAAGAAATCCCGATTGTAATTACCACTCCTGCGGTGCGTAATCCCAGCCGTCATACTTGACAACGATCGGGCCGTCCTTGAAGTAGTCATCGAAGGAGCCGCCGGGGCCGGTCTCTGCATCGGTGTGGAGCAGATAGCCGTTGTCCTCAGGGCTGTGGAAGGTGAACTCAATGCTGTAAGTATCCGCATTCGGCAGCTTGATGTTTGCGCCGTAGTGCGGACCGTCGGATGCGCTCATGACCATGAAGGAGCCCTTTGCTGCATCGGAGCCGTCAGAAGCGATGACTCTGTAATCAACGGTCATGTACGGAACCCAGTCGCCGACACCGAAGCCCAGCTTGTTCTCCAGTGCGGAGACGTCTGCTTCCAGATGGATGTTGAAGTCCTCGATATTCTCATTGCCGCCGGACATCGGAACAGGCTGGAAGTACACAGCGGAAACATTCAGGAAGCCTGCTTCCTCATCCTCAAAGATCGGATACTCGGTGAAGCCGCCGCCGACCTCATCATCCGGAGCTGCTGCCTCAGAGCTGATCTCTGCGGAAACTTCCTCTGCCTCAGAGGACTCCTCTGCAGCGCTGGTTGCAGCGGTGCTGCTCGAATCAGCGGTGCTGGAGCTGCTGTCGTCGCCGCAGGCAGTGAAGGACAGTGCCATTGCTGCGACAAGAGAAATGCCGATCAGTTTCTTTGTCATTTTTATTACCTCCTAAATAGATGAACAAAGATCTTTCCTTTTATATCAGCCGAACCGCTTCGGCTTATGAAAGGCGAATGTTATTTTGCAGATTTTGCTTTCTGCTTCGGTGCTGCCTTTTCAGCAGCGGGCTTCTGCTTTTTGACACGTTTCTTCGGCGCCGTTTCTTCATCGAACTGCGCCTGCGGAATTGTCAGGTAGTGGACGCCCTGCATCACGCCGACAACCGCCGGAATCAGCGTCCAGCAGAAGATGATGCTGAGCAAGCCCTGTCCGTATTTGCCAAGGTAGAACTTGTGCATGCCGAGACCGCCGAACAGGATCGCCAGCAGACCGGCTTCCGTCTTGCTCCTCTGCTTCCAGTTCTGCATGACGAAGATCATGACGGTAATGAGAATCAGAATGAGCTGCGGGATCAGCGTCTGGAGCACCGGATAAATACCGAGTACATCCAGCGTGTCATTGAACGGAATGATGCTCTGGAGCCATTCCGGAGAGGTCATGTCGATGACGTCGCCTTCGATCAGCTCTTTGATGCCGGAGCCGAGGAACGAAACAGACATCAGGAACATCAGGATGCTCGTGCCGAGGAAGAACGGACGGATCGGGAGCTTGACGCTCAGGAAGCGGATGATGACGAACACAACCGCCAGCACCGCGCAGCCGACCGCAAAGCCGCCCCAGACATATTTCATGCTGTCCTCGCCCTTCAGCAGCGGCTGATAGAACAGAATGACCTCGGCGCCCTCGCGGAATACCGCAAGGAATGCCGTGAAGCCGAGCGTAAAGACGCTGCCGGTCTCAGCGGAGACCTTGACCTGATCGTCAATGTACTTCGTCCACGCTTCCGCCTCCGCCTTGGAGACCATCCAGTTGCTGACGTAGAACAGCACGATCACAGCGACCAGCGCCGTCACGCCTTCAATGATTTCCTGATTCGCTGTATTCGCAAGCTTCAGCTCATTGAGCAGCCAAGCGCAGACAAAGCTGCAAATAACCGCAAGCACACAGCCTGCATATACCGCTCTGAGTTTATCCTTGTTGCCGGATTTGACCAGATATGCGATAATCGCGCCGACGACCAGAATCGCTTCCAGACCTTCACGGAGAATGATTCCGAAGCAGGAGAAGAAGGTCAGCATGGTGCTTCCGCCGCCGCCGACCGGCACTGCATTCGCGCCGGGGGTGACGCTCGTCTTTTCCTTGGTCGTTGTCTGTGCGGTCTCGCCCTCCTGTGAATCGGCTGCACCGGTCTGTGCCGGTTCCGATTCGCCGGTCAGATTCAGACCGCTTTCGCCGTCATCGCCCAGACCGTCGAGGTGGTTCGCCTGCCTGTGCAGGATCTCACTCAGCGTATGGAATTCTGCTGCGATTTCCTCCTCAGTAAAGCCCTTCTTGACAGCCTTTCGTGCTGTCTTGAACTGAAGCTCCGCCTTACTGACTTCCGAGCCGGAATAACCGTTGACGGTCCGCTCGAAGCCGGAGGTCTCGTAGTAGAAATTGTAGGTACAGAGGATCGCGTCATAGGCGCCGTCCTTGTCGCCGTTGTGATACATCTCGTAGGATGCTTCCATGACATCGTCAATGGCATCCGCGATATCATTCCATGAGCCGACTGCGCCGCCTGCTGCTTTGTATTCATCGAACGACTTGTAGTATTCCGTATCAGC